>CAJUHV010000041.1 GCA_910586445.1 uncultured Eubacterium sp. | reverse complement strand
TCCACCAAGTGTGAAGCACATCTCACGGAAAGCATTTTTCAAACACGCTCTAGTGCGACAGCCCCAAAATCGCTTTTTGTGAGATATATTATATTTCAAAAAATTCTGAGATCTTTTCTCGGCATAAAATAGGAGATTCTGCCCCATAATATACAGCAATCATCCGCATGCAGATCTCACGTTCTTGTTCTCCATCCAACTGACACTTCACAGACCCCATGGCCTGATCAATAACCTCTTCACCAGACAGTCTATAGTTCCATTCTGTCTTTTGCCGCCACGACTGCACATCCCATACGCCCGCATATACGGAAGGATTTTCATACAGCATGCGGGAAACCGTCAAATACCAGTCCAGCGTATCCAGAACAGAATGCCACCGCCTTGTCTGCAGCAGGTTATGCGGTTTTGGTTTATTCATCAGCTCTGTATAGATCTGACTGTCACCTGCCGGCATATTGCCAGTACATACAGCGGCAATGCCGGTTATCCTGCCGTCTGTCTGAAAATACGATGTGAGGTACTCCTGCGCCATATGTTCCATGCAGATTTTGCTGATCGAATAAGGATCTGACTTGTTTACATGATCGACCGATTCAAGTACAATACTTTTTACAGAAGGACAATTCCGCAGCGCCTCTAATAGAATCGTACTCCCTACCAGATTCGTCTGATAAGTTCGGACCGGATCTTCAAAGCATTTCGGCACTGCTCCATACGCCGCCAGATGAAAGACAATCTCCGGCTGAAATTCCAGAATCGTCCGCTCTAACAGGCTGCTGTCCATCAGATCTCCCGATACATGATGTATCAGCTCATTTCCGCAGATCTTTTGATACAGGCCATCTGGTTTAGGAGCCAGTGCATATCCAACAGCCTTTGCACCCATAAAATTCAAAACCGCTGTCAGCCACGTACCCTTAAATCCTGTATGTCCTGTAACAAGCACACGCTTGTTTTGATAAAATTTTATATTATTCAGCCGTTGATCATCGATCATACCATATCCCCTTTTCATCAATATAAAATCAGCAGACTGCCTCCTTAATACGCTTAACAATCTCATCCAGCATCTGCCTTGTCATTCCCGGATATACGCCTACCCAGAAACTGTTTTGCATAGCATAATCCGTCTGATCCAGACTTCCTGCCACTCTGTAGTCTATTCCTTCCGTATATGGTTCAAAGCACGGATGCCTTAAAATATTTCCCGCAAAGAGATTCCTGGTCTGTATATTATGGCTTTCCAAATATTCTACGATTTCTGCCCGCGTCCTGCCGCTTTTTTCTTTTACTGACATAATAAAGCCAAACCAGCATGGATGCGCCCCTTCTCCTTTTTCCGGCAGAATGAGGATGTCGGACATTCCGTCCAGCTGCGCCCTCAAATATTCCCAGTTTTCCTGCCGCTTTTTTACAAAACCCGGCAGTTTCTTCAGCTGTGCTGCGCCGATGGCAGCCTGCATGTCCGTGATCTTTAGGTTATATCCCAGATGCGAATATACATATTTGTGGTCGTAACCCTCCGGCAGCGTCCCAAACTGCCCGTCAAACCGGTGTCCGCACAGGTTGTCCTGTCCGCCGCTGCAGACACATTCCCTGCCCCAGTCGCGCATTGACCGAACGGCCTTATGAAGCAGCGGATTGGATGTATACACTGCTCCGCCTTCCCCCATCGTCATCTGGTGCGCCGGATAAAAGCTGGAAGTCCCGATATCCCCGACTGTCCCTGTCAGGCAGGCCTTCCCATCCATCTCATAGGTTCCGCCCAGCGCATCGCAGTTGTCCTCAATCAGCCACAGGCCATGACGGTCACAGAACTGCCTGACTGCTTTTAGGTCAAATATATTTCCCAGACTGTGCGCCAGAAAGACGGCTTTCGTCTTTTCCGAATATGCCTCTTCCAGATAAGAAGCTTCTATATTATAAGATGGTATGCCTATATCTATAAATACCGGCACAGCCCCATTCTGTATAATCGGAGCCACGGTCGTAGGAAATGCTGCCGCTGCCGTTATGACCTCATCGCCCCTTTTCAAGCGCCGCTCCCCCAGCAATGGCGATGTCAGTGCAGCCACAGCCAGCAGGTTTGCCGAAGAACCGGAATTTACTGCCGAGCAGTATGGCACGCCCAGGTATCCTGCCAGACCGGTTTCAAATTCAGCCGTGTATTTTCCCGCTGTCAGCCAGAAATCCAATGCAGAATCAATCAGGCTGCACATCTCCTCCTCATCATAGACCCGCCCGGCATAAGATATGCGGTCTCCCGGCTGATACTCTGTTTTTTTATGATGATCTTTATAATACTGCTTTACCAGATCAAATATTTGATTTTTATCCATTTTTTCCTCCAAGTATGCGTTTCTTGTGAACCTGCATGCCGGAAAACATGTATCTGCAGTCTACAATCCGCTTATCGCCCATAGCAGGCACGCACCGAAACTCTTCCCAGGCCGTCACGACTGCAACCACATCCGCTGCCTCATAGACTTCTTCTACGCTGCCTTTATATGCCACTTTCAGTTCTTTATAATGCGTCTTAAATTCTTCTACTGCGACAGGATCATATGCCGCAATATTCCGCCACCCCTGCTCCTGCAGGATGCCGATAATTTTTCCGGCAGGTGTATCCCTAACGTCATCTGATCCCGGCTTAAAAGACAGTCCCAGTATGCCGACCACCTGATCCTTCTCAAGCCCTTCCATTATTTTTTCGGCTGCTGCCAAGGGCCTGCACTCATTTACACGGATTACATTCTTTAAGATCTGCGGCTCATACCCCTTTTCCTCAGCCTGAGCCAGCAGGGCACATGTATCTTTCGGCAGGCAGTATCCTCCATACCCACACCCCGGATAGACATAGCCGGCCATCTCACAGCCGCCCCACCTCTTGTCCATATGCAGGATATGAAAGGCATCCGCCACATCTATTTCCCCGACTGCCTCCGCGATCTGTGACATCTCATTAGAAAAGCTGACCAACGTAGCCAGCAGCGTGTTGGACAGATACTTTATAAATTCCCCGGTAGAAGGCGACACGCATAATACAGGAATTCCCATCGGCCTATAAAGCTCCTCCAGCATCTCCTTCGACCGCTTGTCGCTGCATCCTATAACAATCCTGTCCGCACCTATAAAATCTTCCCAGCAGTGTCCCTCGCGCAGGAATTCTGGATTATTTGCCACGCCAAACTGCTGCGAAATTACTCCCTTAGACTGCACATATGGGTATATTTTTTCAGCTGTCGTAGACGGCGGGACAGTTGACTTTATAACCAGCACGCGGAACTTATCATCAGAAACTGCTGCCACTGTCTCGTCAACTGCTGCAAGCAGATACGAAAGGTCTGCACTTCCCTCCTGCCCGTACGGCGTTCCTACGCAGTAAAACACATAGCTGCTGTCCGCAACTGCCTTTTCCACTTCATCAACAATAAAAAAATTCTGTCCAAGATGCTTTTTTAGCTGTTCTTCCATATGCGGCTCCATAAACGGGAGCCTGCCGGCCCGGAGCGTGTTTTTCCGCTCTGTATCCACATCAATCCCATACACCTTATAGCCCATATGCGCAAATCCCAGCGCTGTTGTCAGGCCTACAAAACCAAGTCCAAAAACCGTCACCATACCAGATTTTCCTCCGTGCTCTCCTTGATATATGTCAGAAAACGCGCCACTCCCTCTTCTACCTGTATGCCCGGCTTATAGCCCAGTACCGCCTCCGCCTTGCTGATATCCGGGCAGCGCCTTTGTGGATTATTTGTAAGATATTCCTCGTCTTCTGATACCGCATATACTGCCGCTTTCTGATATCCGAAAATCCTTCCGCCCTGTTCCTTATAAATCTGGGCAAGCTGCGCAACTGATATTTCCGGCCCGCTGATTCCTATGTTAAAATAATCATATTTTCCATGAAGCAGAATTTTCAGATACCCTGCAGCTGCATCCGCTATATAGCAGAATGTCCTGCGCGGACTGCCGCTGGAAAGAATCCGTATATCCTTTCCTTCCAGAACATTTTTTGCAAAATCTGCCGGCACACGCTGATCGTTCAGCTTCATGCCCGGCCCGTAGTTGTTAAACGGCCTTGCCACGCCGACCGGCATCCCATACTCCTTCGCAAACAGCATGCACATTGTCTCCCCAAACCGCTTGGACTCGTCATAGCATGCCCGCGGCCCGGTGCAGCAGACACTGCCATGGTAGTCTTCCGCAGTCGGAACGGCTTCTGGTGCCGGATCGCCATATATCTCACTGGATGAAAAAAACAAAAATCCCTTGACCGGCTCTGCTTTATAATATTCCAACAGCCCTCTCAGCCCCCAGATATTTGCATCCAGTGTCTGAATCGGATATTTCCGATAGAACACCGGAGAAGCAATTGAAGCCATATGTACGATATAATCCACCTTATCAGCTTCTCCTACATCTTGAATCTGATCTTTGATTATATCAAATTTCTTCACCATAAAGCGCTCGTCTGCTGCGATCTTATCCAGCCATTTCGGACGTCCGAGCATAAAGTTATCCAGGCATATGACCTGTTTCAGCTTCAGCCGCTCCCGGTACTGGTATAAAAAATGCACCAGATAAAACCCCAGAAATCCCGCACAGCCTGTGATAACAATGCTGGAATTCAAAAGTCTGCTGATCTCTTCCGGCGTCAGGCTGTCAAATGTATGCTGCAGGTCTTTTTCCAACTGTTTTGTGATCATCCGTCTCCTCCTTACTATCTGTCTAGCTTTATTTTATCAATCTGTGCGATATTGGCTTTATAATACTCACACAGCTGCGCAGCAGCCTCCCTGTGCTCCGTAAAAGCAAAACCACCCATTTCATCCATCAGCCTTGTACTGTTTCCTGTATATTCCGGTTTCCAGCCCGGCTTTGCTACAAGGATTTTACAGTCAATATCCAGAATCTCCCTGACCATACAGCCCAAAGAATATAAGTCCGTCTTTATCCCACGGCATACATTGTAGTGCTTATGCACAGGCTCATGCTCCACAAACCACAATAAGATACGGCACAGATCTTCTACCCACAAATAATCAAAATAAACATTTTTTTGAATGGTTATATCCATTCCCATGAGCGCCCTGCATATGGCATTGGAGATAAACCTCCGCTCCCATTCCTCATATTTTCCATACACCCCGAACAGCCGCAGGTCATAAATATTCCCGGCCTGTCCGCACGCTTTTGACATCACGTACTTGGAAAATCCATACGGCTGCTTTGGAACATGCAGCCCAAAATATGCTTCCTCCATTTCCGGTACATAATGCTCGGAATCATACTCCATGCCGGAACCAAAATAATACATCCTGCCATAAAGCTTCCTGCAGCGCTCCAGATTGAAAAACATTCTCAGATTCCCGTCCAGGGCATCGTATTTTGTAACACACTGATTCTTAAAATCGTTTGTATTGGCGGCATGTATTACAATATCAAACCTATGATTTTTTAAGTATGCCTCCACCGCCTCTGTATTCAGCAGATCTAATTCCTTCCTCGCAGGGCATGCCGTTTCATAGCTTTCTGTTAATTTTTCAAATGTTTCTTTTAAATTTTTTCCGATAAACCCATTTGCACCGGTAATCAGAATTTTTTTCTTCATCACAATCCCTCCTGCCACAGTCCGGCAGTTTCTATCATTTTATACTGCATAGCAGACAGTATCATACATATTCCAGCAGTGATGCCTGTAAAAAATCCGATAATCCGGCACCATCCGATGAATCAGCAGCGGAATTTCCCACAAATGCTCCAGCTCATGATATGCAGACACTGCCAGTTTTGGATGATGCGTCTGGATACATTCCTGCGCACCGTAAAGCGCCTGTATCTCTGCTCCCTCTATGTCCATTGTAATCATATCAACCTTTGTCCCGCCAAGCACACTGTCAAGCGAATCTCCCGGCACCAAAATACTATTCTCATCCTGCTTTTCGCATATTGTTCCTGTCACCTTAATATCACTGCCATCCTGCTTAAAAGAAACTGTCTTTTTTTCATCACATACTGCCAGATGATACACAGATACATTCTGCATATGCTCCGATTCACAGTATGACAGAATATCACTGCAGTTTGATTCATCTGCTTCAAAAGCATAATAATTTCCTCTTATCCCCCCCCGAAGAAATTTTCTGTCTAAAAAACGCTTCAAAGTATCGCCGCAGAATGCACCACAATCAACAAAATTTCCCACGGCATACGGAATTACATCATTCCCAAAATATTGTTCCTTATCGTAAACAGCATCAATCCGTGCCAGGTCATGCGACATCCGGTGTTCTAAAACCGCCCGAAACACTTTCCTTGATTTTTCATCCGCAAGCATTCGATACACGCGCTCTACCGCATCCTTATTTTTCTCCACATTCCTCTTTGTCCAGTCCATACCGCGCCCCTCACTGTGCAGCCGCACAAGAGCCGGGTCTACATAATCCCATTCATGTATGCCCGCCGCCTCCAGCCTTTTATGGATACTCCTCCCCGTAATACCAGACCAACAGCACATACGTCTGCCTCATTTTATTCTGCTACCTGGCTGAACAGGCAGTCCTTAAAATTTCCAGCACATCTGCTTCTTCTAGCACTTCCAGATCTCCCACCGGGCCGTGCTTCGTAATCCTGCGGGCCATATCCGCCAGTTCACTCTCTGTAATATGCAGCCTGCCAAGATCTGTTTCCTTGCCCAGCTCCTTATAAAACTGTACGGCTGCGCGGATTCCCTCTTCTGCAGTCTGCTGCCTTGTTTTTCCTTCACTGCTTATGCCCCATACACGCATGGCATATTTCGCGAAGATTTCCAGATGACCGCGGTATACATACTGCATCCATGACGGAAATACCATTGCCAGGCCGTCCCCATGTGCGATATCATATACTGCACTGATTTCATGCTCGATCATATGGGATGCCCAGTCGCTGCGCCTTCCGGTACTGAGCATATTGTTATGTGCGATAGTCCCTGCCCACATGATTTCCGCACGGGCCTCATAATCAGTCAGGTCTTCTTTCAGTTTTCTGAGATTATGGATGATCGTTATCATAGCAGCTTCACACATCCGGTCTGTCAGCTCCACATTTTCTACCTTTGTAAAATACCGCTCCATTACATGCGCAAGCATGTCCACACCGCCGCAGGCGGTCTGCTCCCAGGTAAGGCTCATAGTCAGCTCGGGATTGAGTATGGCAAAGCAAGGCCGCAGCTCATTAGACGTAAAATCCAGTTTTTCATAAGGCTTCACCTGATCATTTGTAATTACTGTAGAGCCGCTGCTCTCGCTGCCCGAACCCGGAATGGTCAAAACCACTCCTATTTTTATGCTGACCTTTGCGGCTTTAAGCTTTTTCTCAAAATAATCCCACAAGTTTCCGCTGCATTCTGCTCCAAGTGCAGCTGCTTTTGCCGCATCGATTACACTTCCTCCCCCGACTGCAAGTATAAAATGAATGCCGTTTTCCCGGCAGAGGCGGATTACCTTTTCGACATCAGACAGCCGGGGATTGGCAGTAATGCCGCCAAACTCAATATAGGAAACGCCCTCGCGGCTCAGACTGTCTGTAATCTCTTGAAACAATCCTGTTTTTTTGATTCTCCCGCTCCCGTACAGAATCAATGCCCTGTCAGAAAACATCTTTACATAAGCGCCTGCCTGCTCCTGCGTACGTTTTCCAAATAGTATTTTTGTCTGATTTTCAAACCGAAAATTCTCCATATTAATTCATCTGCCCCCCCCAAGGACTCAAACACCGGAATCAGCTTTTCAGCATATTGATCAATATTATCTTCGGGTGCACATATACTGCTGAATGTTTTACAATCTGCACATATTCCTCTTCTATGATCCTTTAGCAGTTCCAGCCGAAATTTATGAAATTCCCTGCTGTTCCATAATTCTGCTATATTCAGCTGCCTGACATTTCCTAAGGAAATCCCTTTATAATTCTCAAACGACATGAGACAGCATGGAAGGACTTCTCCATCTGGGTAGACTGTGTAAAAATAAAACGGCATCTGACAGATTTTATTTGCAGCCTCAGCCTGTCCTGTTTGTGACACAAACTCTTCTGTCACCAAAGACGAATAATCCGTTTCCTGATATGGAGCAATATGCTCTATATTCATAACATCACAGATCCCTCCAAACATTTCATAAAATCGTTGTTCGTCATCCGGCTGCTTAAAGGCATCCGAAACAATCTTTACATTCACAACCGTATCTTTTTTATGCTGAAAAAAGTAAGAAATATTTCCAATAATCTTTTCCAGCCCAATTGTTGTCCCACACATATCAAAATATGCTTCATCATCCAGCCCCTGTATCGAAATTTTTAAATGTCCCAGTCCCGCCTCAATCAGCTCATCACTCAGCTCTGGCGTCAGCAGACTTGCATTCGTAATAATCCTAACCGTTTCCGCCACCTTTTTTTCATTTGCATAGCGTACCATTTCCGAAATCCGCGGATGCAGCAGAGGCTCACCGAGACCTGCAAACACAAGAAGTTTCAAAGGACTCGAAAATCCTGTCAGATCATCGATACACTTCTTGTAGATGTCCCAATCTAAAAATACATTTTTTATATGCTGCGGTCTGCAGCTCTGAGCACAGTATTTACATTTAAAATTACATGCATTGGTTGGATATATTCCACAGGTAAACGGCACCTCTAAGGGAATCAATTTTCCCAGCTCCTGCCTTAATTCTGTTGTAGCCTTTATCACCTTCGCCATTGTTCTACCTCTTTCTTTACAATATCTTTGGTCTTTTTCTACATAAAATAGATAAAACCTTTCCTTTTCCCAGTGCTCCCCGTTCATAGTTTTCCTGTACATCGATCACTTCAAATCCATTTAATGTCATTAACATCACGAATGCTTTTGGCGTAAAAAAATTGATATGCTCCGTCATCGGCATATAAGGCTGCTTTCTCAGGTGAAAATAATGCTTGATCAGCTTTCGGCAGCTATAATACGGATTGAACATAAGCTCCAGATTTTTAAAAACAGAAAACTTATTCTTCTGAAAAGGATTCTCGCTCGGTACTTCCGCATAAAGATATGTCTGATCAGAAGCAATTTCATACAGCTGTCTTACAAGAAGCGCAGGGTCTGATACGTGCTCCAACGTCATATTGCACATAATAAAATCAAATGAATGCTGCAGCAGTTCTTTGTAATCACAAATACGTTCCACTCCCGAAACGGTTTTTACTCCCGAAATATCATAAACGTATTTCCTTACCGTCCCGATGCATTTGGTAAAGCTTTCTCCCCTGTTTCCGCCAAAATCCAGTGCATATTTCAGCTCTTTTTGTATATTTTCTTTGATCAGTTTATTTATGATCCTTTTTTGTTCTTTCAACGCTGTCACATCATTGTTTAAGGCATTATTCACCTTTACTGTATACCAGCAGTCATATTTTTCCCTCAGTTTCTGATAGCCTTCTCCACGGTAATCTTTATACAGACGCCCAGCCTCTTCTTCCGTCAGGCGTCTGTCATAAAAAGAAAAAGAACAGTTTTTGCAGTGGCACAAAAAAACTCTCTCATTTTCATTCTGCCCTATACCCCCCCCCAGATATTTTCGCACACAAAAAGCCTGACATTACCGTAGGCCGCCGAATCAGCTCTTTACTCCCGCATACAAAACATTTCATAATCTATAAGCACTCCTAAAATTACATTCTTTTTACGAAATTCTGTTGTTGCCTTTACCACCTTCGCCATTATTCCACCTCTTTCTTTACAAAATCCTTATCCGTAAACACGTCCTTCCACGACAGCGGCAGCGCCTGCCCCCAGCATTTTGAGATATAATTTTCAATAAAATACCGGTTCTGCCCGGATGGGCATAGATCTGTGCAGCTGCGGAACCATTTAATGCTCATTCCCCTGTCCACTATGTCTTTTAATGGCTCTTCAAAAATATTGCCGATAGAAATCGGGATAAACGTGCAGGGCAGCACGTCTCCATATTTTGTAATGCACATAAATGACTTCATCGTACCGCATCCTTTATGTATCCCATATGCCGGATACACCTCCCTGCGCATTGGATATTCCTTGTTCAGCTCATACAGATACCGGATATCATCTTCATTGACCAGCACATCCATGTTGCCTGCCCAGCTGCCCACCGGCTTTGCCAGAACCACGTCCACAGTAAATCCGTTATCTCTTGCAAATCTGGCAAGGCCCAGCATTTCCTCAGACTGCGTATTCTGTCTTGTAGCAACCGTCTGCATAACCGGCTCCAGCCCTGCCTCCTTTGCTGCAAACAGTGCCCTGACCGCATGTGAATGCGCATCATTGACTCCTGTTTTCATCGTATGCAGCTCTGCCTCCTGACAGTCTACGCTGATCTTCACCTTATCCACGCCGATTTCCCGCAGGTGTTCTGCCATCTGGCGGTCCAGATAGTATCCGTTTGTCGTAACATTGATATGAAACCGCCTGGGATCTATCGCCTCAATGATCTGGTCCAGCTGTGGAAAGATCAGCGGCTCCCCGCCGGAAAGCTCAAACTGAAACAGGCCCATTTCATCCGCCTGCCTGGCCAGCTCGCGCACATCCTCAATCGTAAAGCAGCGATCTTTCGGCGCATAGGCGCTGTTACTGCAGTGTGCGCAGTTCATATTGCAGATATAGTCATAACAAAAACTGATAAGTGCCGCACACTCTCCCCTTAGAAATTTATCGTTGATATGGACTGCCTTTTCATATGCAAGCGGCTTTCTCTGCTTCAGCACACTTCTTCTTTCCGTCTCTTTATTTGTCAATATTTCTTCTTTCGGCTGCTCGTACTTCATCTTATTCTCCCTCCTCATCTGCCGGCGGCCACATATGTTCCAGCCTGGAGCTCTCGATCGATCCGTCTTCCCTCTGAAACGTCCTCGTCCTCGGACTTACCGTTTCCTCCGGCAGCACCATCAGCTCACACACCACAGGTGTATCATCTGCCAAAAGCTCTGGCAGCATGCTGTCCAGCTCCCTGTTATCCGCAATCCTGCAGGCACGAAAGCCGTATGCTTCAGCTACGCGGCATAGATCCGGCATAGAAAGCCCGCTGTCCTTGCTGCTTGCCACATAGCGCCCGTCAAAATTATTCCTCTGCATGGCGCGGATGCTTGCATAGCCCCCATTGTTCCAGATAAAGATTTTGACCGGCAGCTTTAGACGGTGCAGTGTTTCAAGCTCCTGTATATTCAGCTGAAATGCTCCGTCACCATTAATCAGAATTGTCCTGCGCCTTCCGTTCGCAATGCACGAGCCAATGGCATACGGCAGTCCGAACCCCATAGAACCAAGCCCTGCCGCATTCTTCATCTTCTGTCCCTTTTTCAGCTGAAACGCCTGATAAGTAATCTCACCTGCCGCACCGGAGCTTTCCGGGACGATTACGTCATCCTCGCGCAGCAGGCTGCTCAGCTGCCCGATAAAATAATAAGCGCTGACATGCCCCTGCACATCCGCATGTGCCCCGACAACCGACGGATACCGTGCGCGCAGCGCCTTCCCTTGCGCTGTCCATCTTTTCCACAGCTGCTGTCTGCCTGCCAGCCCTCCGCTTTTTTCCATTTCTTCCAGCCTGTCTGCCAGCTCCTTTATAAACTGCCCGGCATCACAGGCAAGGCTGACCTGCGTATTGGGCACCTGCATTCGCGCGAGCTCGCACGGATCAATATCCACAATCACTTTTGCTGCCGACATCCCAAAATGAGCCTCATTAAATGCCGTAATGCTGGTATCCAGCCTGCTGCCGATACAGATCAAAAGGTCTGCCGACTGAAGAATCAGATTGGCTCCCCTGTCTCCCATGCTGCCAGGATGTCCCAGATACAGTGGATCATCTTCACCAAATAAATCCGCAGCCTTCCATGTAGTTTCAGCCGGAACCTGTGCCAGCTTTATCATACGGTAAAATTCCTCCTGCGCACCTGCCAGCTTTATCCCATTTCCGGCCAAAAAAAGCGGACGCTCCGACTGTAAGAGCAGCTGCGCCGTCCGTTCTATTTCTTTGGATATATCAGCCTGCCTGCACATATCCGGCTTATAACCTTCCAGCACATTTACATCGATCTGGGCATTCTGCACATCCAGAGGAATCGAAAGCCATACCGGCCCCGGCCTGCCGCTAACCGCCTCATGATAGGCCCGCTCCAGACAGTACCGTATTCCTGCCGGCTCCATTACCTGGACAGCATATTTTGTAACGGGCTCCACCATCGGAATAATCTGAACCTCCTGAGAGCCGGACTGGCGCACACCGGAATCTCCGATCAGATCTTCCCGCTTCGCCTGACCGGAAATCACAATCATCGGCGTAGAATCAATCCAGCCTGCCGCCACCCCGGTCACTGCATTAGTTGCCCCCGGCCCTGAGGTAACAAGCACAAGCCCCGGTACATTATTGTGCTGTCCATACGCCTCTGCTGCCACCGCAGCCGCCTGCTCATGAAGAAAGCAGGTATAATCCATGCCGGATTTTCCCAGGGAATCTACCAGATGCATTGCCCCGCCTCCCGGCAGCATAAACGCATGGCTGATCCCTTTATCCATAAGAAATCTCATTACATAATCAGAAAGTTTTATTGTAGAAAGTTTTGTTGTAGAAAGTTTTGCTGCCGGATGCTTCATTGTAGGATGCTTCATTCTAAAACGCCTCCTCCAAACATTTTGTGCTCTACATATTCCGCCATTACATGCCCGATAAAAATATGTGCCTCCTGGATACGCGGCGTAATCAATGACGGAACCTTGATCAGATCATCTGCTGCCTCGTTTAATTTCGGATTTTCAAATCCTCCCATCAAAAGCACTGAAAAAATTCCATTGTTCCGCGCATACCGCAGCGCCTCCAGCACATTGCCGGAACTGCCGCTTGTAGATATGCCGATCACCATGTCACCCGGGCGCGCCTTCGCCTCCAGCTGCCTTGCAAAGACACGCTCAAAGCTGTAATCATTTCCAATTGCTGTCAGAGAAGATGTGTTTACAGACAGCGCCTCTGCATTCAGCCCCGGCCTCTCTGTATAAAACCGGCTGACAAATTCTGTGGCAATATGCTGTGCATCTGCAGCGCTGCCGCCGTTGCCGCACAAAAACAAGCTGCCGCCCTTTTGAAAGACGCTGACAATCCGATCGGCAATGTCCATCACTGCGTCCATAAGCGGCTGATCTGACGCCAGCCTTTTAAAAATACCTGCATGTTCTTCCAGACGATTGAGAAAATAGTGATGCGGGCATTCCCTGTCATTATACTTTGTCAAAAAAGATGCCAGCTCCCAGATGCAGCCTCTGCCTCCATCCGTCTGAAGTATCACATCTGCTGCCTGCTTTGCCTGATCGACTGCATCAGCCGGGCATACTCCAAGCCCCGCATATGCAAGGGGCTCTGTATCATATTTCCCATCGCCGGCATAACAGACCTGCGTTCTGTCAACCCCTGCCTCCTGCTCCAGCCTGAGCAGTGCCTCTTTTTTCTTCTTATTTCCCCGGATAAAGAAATCCCATGGAAACCTTTTTTCAAAATAACCTACAATATCCGTGTCCTCGCCTGTGACTGCCGCAAGCTGAAATCCCCTGCGGTGAAGTTCGAAGACAGCATCAATATCCTTCAGGCTGACCTGCTTATGTTCCTTTCCGTCAGAATCGATCATGACGGAGCCGTCTGTAAGCACACCGTCTATATCTAATGCTACAAGTTTAATCATTCTTTTATCCTTTCCATACGGCTGCTTATCCGCGAGGCTGCTATCCGCGCAGCTTTTTCTTTACCTCTTCCTCTGCTTCAGTCAGTGTCTTTTCCCCTGTGCCCATAATTTTTTCTGCCGCCCGTATATCCCTTACGAGACTGCAGAGCTCATACGGCTCTATGGATGCCTTCTGATCTGAGCCGTACATAGCCCGGTCGAGTGTAATATGCCGTTCAATCGAAGACGCACCCGCTGCTACAGCACAGGTGCTCACCATTGTTCCTGCCTCATGGCCGCTGTAACCGACCTGGCACCCATATCTGTCTGCCAGCACTTGAATCAGCCTTAAATTTGCATCCTCCTGCGGCATTGGATATGTGCTGTTGCAGTGCATCAGCTCAAAAGGACAGCTGCTGCGCTTAAATACGTCCACTGCATGGTCGATCTCATCAAATGTACTCATTCCGGTTGCAATAAATGTATATTTTCCCTCTTTCGCAACTGCCTCCAGCAGCTCATCATTTGTCAGCATGGCAGAGGCCACCTTATTATATTTTAAATCATACGTGCGCAGGAATTCCTGTGAGGCAGTATCCCAGGCAGAGGCATACCATTCCAGGCCTTTTTGGCGGCAGTATGCATCGATCTTATCATATTCCTCCCTGCCAAATTCCAGCCCCTCTTTCTGCGCCCGCTGCGTTTCTCCCCACGGGCTTTTCCGCGGACTGTCCAAATATTCTTTCGTATAGACAAGCTCCACCGTACGCTTTTGAAACTTCACCGCATCACATCCTGCTACTGCAGCCGCATCAATCAGCTTTTTGGCTGTCTCCATATCCCCATTATGATTGATTCCTATTTCAGCTGTAATAAATACTTTCATTGTTCTTCCATTCCTTTCTTATGCACATTCTATTCATCAAAATTAATTGTCTCTTCTTCCACTACCAAAGGATCTTTGCTGATCTTCCTTAAAACGGAGCCTACATATTCACCGACGATCCCTATAAACAAAAGCTGTACGGAGCCGATAAAAAACATTCCGATTAAAAGAGGCGCAATTCCTGCATCAAACGTATCCCAGTGCACCAGCTTATAGACAAAATAAACCACTCCCAGAAGGAAACAGGCCGCAGATACAAGCACCCCTGCTACAGTTGCCAGCCGCAGCGGCACCCACGAGGTATTGACCAGCGAAGTAATCGCAAAATCAAAGCATCTGGCCATATTATAGCTCGACTTTCCCGCCCTCCTCTTCTGCTGCTCATACTGCAAAATCCTGATCTTATAGCCCAGGTCCGCAATAAGAAACCGAAACTCATCCCCCGGCTCATAAGCTGCCCGCACTGCCTCCATAATCGTTCTGTCCATCAGGATCAGTCCTGTCAGGTTGTCATACTGCTTTACATCACTCATTAATTTGATAATGCCATAGAATACCTGCCTTAAAAAAAATTTAATTTTATTCTCCCTTGATTTTCGTTTCTGCCCGCAGACAATCAGACTCCCCTCTTCCCAGAGCTTTATTCCCTGAAGGATCAGCTCAGGCGGCGCTTGAAAGTCGCAGGGTATATTAACCACGACATCTCCCGCTGCACGGAACATACTGTTCCATCCAGAACGCTCTGGCCCAAAATTTCTTGCATTCATTATAACTTTTACATGCCTGTCCTCCTCTGCAATATTCCGCAGTATGGCACGTGTGCCGTCCGTAGAATCATTGTCAGAAAATAAGATTTCATAATCATAGATTCCGTCATACCGCTGCATCAGTTCTGTGACTGCAGCATACATTTCGTATACATTTTCTTCCTCGTTATAGCACGGGATCGTAACGCTGATTTTCTTTATCCCGTTCTTTTCCTCCCGTGCCCTGCACTTCATTTCTTCCATGCTGCATTTACTCCCATTTTCAAACTATAAATACAATGGTTACTAGAAACTAAGACGCTTCTCCCAGACCATCCACGGCGCATCATTTTCAGCGATCATCTTCTCCAGCTGCTCCTTTTCCCGCTGTGTATCCATACATTTCCAGAACCCGTCATGCCTGTAGGCTGCAAGCTGCCCCTCTGCCGCAAGCTGCGCCAGCGGCTTTTTCTCAAGCACAGTATCGTCTCCTTCTATATAGCGGAACACTTCCGGCTCCAGCACCATGTATCCTCCATTGACCCTGGAGCTGTCTGCACGTGATTTTTCCCGGAATGCCAAAATCGTATCATCCTGTGAATCAATATCCAGTGTTCCAAAACGCTGCCTGACCGACACTGCGGTAAGCGTAGCAATCTTCCCATGATTTCTATGAAACTCAGCCAGATCTTTGATATTGATGTCCGCCACCCCGTCTCCATAGGTCAGCATGAACGTTTCATTTTCTACATACGGCTGTATGCGCTTTACGCGCCCGCCTGTCATTGTCTCATAGCCGGTATCTATAATCGTCACCTTCCATGATTCAGAAATATTATTATGTACTGTCATATCTGCGCCATTTGAAAAATCAAATGTAATATCACTGTTATATAAATAGTAATCCGCAAACCATTCTTTGATCACATGCTGCTTATAACCGGCGCATATAATAAATTCGTTATACCCGTAATAAGAATATTCCTTCATAATGTGCCACAAAATCGGCTTTCCGCCGATTTCAATCATAGGTTTCGGCCTTAAATGGCTTTCCTCGCTGATGCGGGTGCCAAAGCCTCCTGCTAAAATTACTATTTTCATTTTTCCTCCTAGACCGCATTACTTCTCGACGTTCGAAAATGTCCACAGTTGATTCTCTGCTCCTGTTTTTTCTGACAGCCATATAGAATTCTCAGCCAGATCATACGTCAGCGCATACCCTTTATTGCAAATCATATACCCCTGATCTGTTTTCTCTATAATCCATTTTTGTGCTTCTGTATGATTTCTTTCCCATATTCCAACAGAGCCATCTTCATCCACATAATTGCTCGGCACATCCAGTGCAGCTTTGTATTTTTCAAAAACCAGTTCATACCTGCCTTTTACAGCTGATAATAAAACAGGCCTGTCATCCTTTTCCAACAGCAGGCCTTTCTTATCTGCTGAAAGCTCTGCCTGCCCATCCAGCTTTGGTGAAATATGATAATAACCGTCATCCAAAGGCAGGTGATACTCCAGATCCATCACCATATACTGGAGCTGAAATCCTTTATGATCAACTTTTCCCCGCTTTATTATCTGTTTTTTTACCCGTTCATCCGATAAAAAGCCTTGATCTGCCTCTGCCCACCCAGGCACCAGATACAGTACTTTTTCATCTTCCAGATATTCTTCCATGTTAGAAACATTGCAGGCTTTCAATGCAACGCATTCATCTGAAATGCCTCTACTTTCGTCATAATAGTCAAGCCTTTTTTCCTTTTTATCCCACAATGTCAAAGACCAGCTGCCAAATACCGAATAAACCAGACAGTCTGGACCATCCGGCCATACAATCAGCATGTTTTCATCGTACTCGGCCTCAGCAAGAGCCTGTACCAGCATTTCCGGCCAATAAATATACTGCCTGTTATAAACAATGCTGTCATGAAACTGCTTATCATCCGCAATCCTCGGCCCATCGTTTACCTGCATACTATATATCTTTCCATTTCCCACCGAAATAGATGGATACACACCTTTTGTAACAGGGTCAATTACATAATAACTCTGGACCAAAAGCAGCACAGCCAGCATGAGATTACAAATCCAAAACCTGATCCCCCTTAAATCCAACTTTGTCAATGCAGCAGCCGCCAGCAAATAAATAACGGGTATGACAGGCACCACATATCTTACATGAACCCATGTTATATAAAAACATCCAAATACAAGGACCGCTGCGCCAAATGCGCATATTGGTATGATCATCATCAATATCTCTTTGTCTGCCTTAACTCGGCCTGCTATAAAAATAATAATCACCAATAAAATAATCACCCAGAACAGCCAGTTAAAATTAAGCAGAAATATCTGCTTCAGCTTTGCCAGAATCACATTAGAAGCAATGCCAAAAGTGTTAATCCCCTGCCCTCTCCAAGAAGCCAGATCCGCCTTACTGCTTCCCCACATGCTGTTTGAATTAAATGCATACAAAACGACCCATAAAATAACCGGTGCCGCATAAACATAATTCTTTATATTCCCAAAACCAAAAACCATCAGCCTGCGAACCGAAAATGCGTTATCCTTCAAATACTCACAGATGATCTTCGCTACGATATAAACTGCATAATATATGACAGCAGGTTCCTTCGTAAAACAGAGGCAGAACGCAAAAATCAGCTCCAAAGCCTCATAATGATATAAACTACAGGCTATGAAAATGACAGCAAAATACATCGTAGCGTGGTCTACATTTACATTTTCAACAATGCCAAGCACAAATGGCGAAACCGCATACGGAAGTGCCGCTAAAGCCAGCATTCGATTGGAATATTTACACCCAAGTATTTTTCTCAATATCTGGTAAAAAGAATAAATACTAATACATGCCAGAATAATACCCGCGGTATGCACAGATGCCGGGCCTTCTCTTATAAGCTGAAAAAATATAACCCACAAAGAATAACCCAGGCTCGCATGGCCTAAAAGATACAGCTGATAAATGCCGGAAAAGTCTGCATCAAAATTATCCACAATCCCCTGTATATCCATGCTGCCATCGGGATCTGCGTAATACTGTCTGGCATCCCACATAATCCATGTATGAAGCACCTCAACTGACAACAGGATAAAAACTGCAAGCACTAATAAAATCGCACTATTTTCTATCATCCACTTTTTTACAGGCACCCGGTGGTAATTGCGTACAAAATAAACAGCTGCAAGCATCATCAAAGCAGCACCATATAGAATATGGACAAATCCATACGCTCCCTGCAGTTTGCCTCTCTGCAGCATAAGCACAAAATAAAATACAGTAAACGCCATAATCACACACTTCTCAAAATCAAGAGCCTGTGCCTTAACACTCCGAAATAAATACAGTGCCAGAAGAAAAAGTATTGATATTTTAGCGACTGCCATTCCCTCATTAAAATTCAAGCCTGAAAATAACAGAAATACCATAAAACTGAGATAAACGCCTAAAAAGTAACCATATTTTTTATTTGTGACCTCTTCCATCCTCTTCCCCCGAACTTTCTCAAGAACCAGTTTTACGTTCTTCTTTCTGAAGGGCTTTCAATGCATGAATCTGCTGTAAGCGGTATTCAAAATCATGCCTGTCCTTTACCCTCAGCGTCGCCAATATAATTCCTGCAATAAACAAAAGAATTGCCATCAGCATCACAAATCCACAGACAATTAATGTAGGAAATCTTTCTACTGTCCCAGTCTGCACATAAGCAACCAAAACAGGTATAAAAAAAGCAACACTAATCACCATAAATACAGCTGCTAATAAACTAAAAAATTGAAACGGTCTGTAATTTTTATATAAACGAACAATCGTGGCGATCACTTTTATGCCGTCTGAAAATGTATTTAATTTCGATTCACTTCCTTCCGGCCGATCCTGATACTCCACAACCACATTGTCTACATTCATGTTCCTGTCAACAGCAAAAATAGTCATCTCCGTCTCTATTTCAAAACCTTTAGACAGCACGGGAAAAGATTTTACAAATTGATAGCTGAATGCCCGATAACCTGTCATAATATCCTTAATCGAAGAATGGAATAGATAGTTAATGCTTTTTCTGACCAGATTATTGCCAAAATTATGGAACGGTCTTTTATTCTCCGTAAAATATGTACTGGACAGCCTGTCACCAATGACCATATCCGACTGCTGCTCCATAACCAGCCCTGCCATTTCTGCTGCCCTGCGCGCCGGATATGTATCATCACCATCTACCATAATATATACTTCTGCATCAATTTCCCGGAACATGCGCCGGATCACATTTCCTTTTCCCTGCTTAAATTCCTTTCTTACAACCACTCCTTCCTGCTGTGCAATGACAGTCGTATGATCCTGTGAATTATTATCATATACATAAATCACCGCATCCGGCAGGCTTTCTTTAAAATCTCGGATTACTTTCTTAATTGTTTTCTCTTCATTGTAGCAAGGAATTAAGACAGCTATTTTATCCATAATTGCATGTACTCCCTATCATTCTTTCGTTTTCATAAATTTTCCCTGTTACAGCCAAAATTCTACTGCAGACTGTACCTTATAATAGAAATCTGGACAAAACTCCCGCATTACAGAATTTGTATGAATATTAAAAGCCAATAAAAATTCATATAAAAATCCCCAAAAAATACTGACCAAAACTCCTGTTCGCATAAATATCTTCAAAGTTCTGTCACAGCTGTTTTCTTCAACCGACGACATCAATAAAATTGCAGCAAGACAGAGCATCCATCCAAAATCCATCAAATATCGCCCAACCAGCCCTGCCATCTGGGTATCCATAAACAAAATAACCACCGCCGAACAGGTAAAAAAAGTGCTCAGCATGTATACACGCTTCTTACAGTATTTTCTGATCAGCAGCATAATAAAAGGCAGAATCAAAATAGGGTGGTTAAATACAATGCCTCCAAAGTTTCCTTCAAATATTGTAATCCCCATATAATTTGTATACGCAATCCTACTTTCTCCCGGCACCACAGAATCCAATATAAAAGGAAACACCGCACTCAATTTCGCAGGCTCAAATAAATATGTAAAAAATCCTAGCATCGTACGGTCCACATGCCATCCCCGCTGTGTCATATCATTTGTTGTAAGGTTATAATTTGCTCCAAAATCAAAAACTGAACCAAACCGAATAAAATTATAAAACATAATACCAGCTGCAATTATCGCTGCCGGACATATAAGCGCTGCAAAAAACTTATATCCCTTTTTAGAAAACAGATATTTTTTGTCAAAAATAAAATCCTTAAACAACAATAAGGCGGACACTGAAACAATCAAAAACTGCGGCCTGCAGCCTGCCGTCAGCGCAATACAAAAGGAACCAAACATAACCCTAATCACAGAGCCGTTTTGATCTGCCGCACTCTGCCAAAACCATAGTCCCCAGATCGAAAATGCTGCTGCTGCCAATATTGGAAGTCCATAAAAAGCCGGTCCCCGAAATGCATAAAACATTCCCGAACAAAACAAAAGCATGCTGCTGCTGTAAAAATAATAGACAAAAGGCGCTTTCCCAAAGAATCTTTTGAATAAAGACCATAAGAACACAAAGCAGCCCAAAATATAAAAAAATCCAAAAAAAGATACCGATACAGGAACCGGCAGATGTCTGCCTGTCAATACATAATATGGCAGAAAATTAACCAGCACAGGCACAATCCCAAAATAAACATAGTACTTTCCATTATAGTAAGCCCAGTCCAGATTCCATCGTTCTACTGTCATATCCCTCAAGTGCGTATCATAAGGATTCCCCATTGCTTTCAATTCTTCAGACGGTTCTTCGTTCAAATATACATGCCCGTCTAATAGAGCCTCTGTCAATTCATGATACTGCACACGATAATTTTCAATACTGTACTGGGGGTTTACATTTGCAAAAAAAGCTGAAAATACCATACAAAATGCCATGACCAAGATAACGGCTGTTTTTTTCCAACGAAAACAGTCTTCAAACTTAATCAGATAAACTGGTGAACCCGGCCTCAAATAATAAAGCAGCAGAATAAAAAGCAGCAGAAACAAAAACCGAACAGCAGACAGCTGCAAAGGCACTGGGCAGTTAAACTGACACTCTAAAATCTCCACTGCCCCTATATCCGGCTGCGTCCTTGAAAAAGCTAATTCAAGCCCCTTCAAGCTCCCGCTGGGATTTAATCGGTTATACTGTGTCCTTTCGATTTTCGAAACAATGGTTCGATCTGGTAATTGATAGCTTAATTCATTCCCGTCATCTCTGATCTTTATGGATACCTCAACATAGCTTTCTTCCAAAGGCCGGCCATTTGAATCCAGATAACGGCATAACAGATAAAGATTCTCAGCACGCATACCATCTCGCCGGTCAAAAGCAGTCACATCACACCAACCGTCTTTACGAAAAGGTGCAATAATCGCACTTTGGCTTAAATCATAATGTTGACCGTCTTTCAATTGAAACGAATTGTTTTCGATCATATCATAGGGTTTCCAGTCCTTCATCTGCCAGGTTCTATAATTGCACACTGCTACTTCCAGAATTACCGCTGTTAAAACAATAAAAAAAATACTTTTATGATGTATAATCCTACGAAACCATACTTTTGTCATATTCATATCCCTCATTAATCCTGCACATCAAAACACAATCTGTATCAGCACGTACATCCCTATCCCAAATGCAGGCTAGTCCAAGCCTAAGTAATCCGTCCTAAAAACAGTGTCCCAAGTCCGTCTATACTTTCAAAGACTTTTCAAACTAGTCTGCTCATCCGGCTCATTGCCTCCAGTCCTCTCTCCTAAGAATTTGACAAAGCACTTTTTCGATCACACATTCAAGCATTCTCACACTGTTTCTTTATTCCAGAGGTACCATCCCCGGCACAAAAACTGCCTCAAAAGAAGCTGCCGACAGCGGAATCCCCCGGCTCGGCACCTGTGACAGGTTGTTCAGCGTATTATTTTTCATCCGGCTGATACACTCCATAGACCATTCCGAAGCATCTAAAATCACATTATCAAACAGGTCATTCATATAAACCTCTTCGGCCAGAAAAACACCTGCGTAATGCCTGCCGGTAATCATATTCCTGCATATGATATTTTCATAATCAGGCCTGTAATCCATGCCGGCCTCCACAAAATCTGCTGCCGTATTGGCCAGCTCTATGCCGAAAAAATGAAACCTGCTGTTCTGCCCCTGATTATTTCCATTAATTATATTCGTAGATATAATATTGCGTATGCCTGTCCGCACCATCTTCACGCCGCTGCCGCAGTTTTCTTCAATCCGATTATTGTAAATCATGTTATAGGCAGAATTATCGATCGATATGCCCGGCAGCTTCGCAGGTGACGAACCATCTTCTAAGCGGCCTATTTCCAGAACAAAATCATGTTCCAGATCCCTGTCCGTCTGCCTTGTGCGTCCGCCGTTTCGCATCACGTCATTATACGCAGCATAGCCCCCAAGCGTCCCAAAATCCAAGCAGATCCCCTCTTTGTCATTCCCAACGATCTGGTTGTGTGTTATGTACACCATATATGGGCCAAAGCAGTAGATTCCCGATGAGTTATTGTGCGATATGATATTGTTTCGCATCACAATCCTGCACGGAGCAGACAGCATGTCATATAACATCCGCTCCCTGTCCATTGTTATGCTCAAACGGCTGTTCCCGTCACCGGCAGTATCTGGAATGCCGTTTGCCGTCAGCACGATTCCGGCTGACCAGTTGTCTGAACACTGGCTGCCTTCAATCACATTCCCTTCGATCAGCACATCCGCTGCATTTCCATTGATCTGTATGCCTCCCTGCCCGTTTTCCTCAAAAACACACCCACAGACCATGATCCTTGCACTGTTTCCGGTTACAGTAACCGGCTTTCTGGCGATATGCCGGAATGTGTTGCCGCAGACCATAATATCTCTTGAATCAGAAATATAAATGCCGTATAAAAAATTTCCATCTATCGTAAATCCTGTCACTGACGCATGATTCCTCCCGGCCAGATAAAATACTACACCTATCTTACCCCCCCCCTAAGAATCGTGCTCTCACCTTTGAGGAACGTATAATCAGGCACCAGAATCGTTTCATCGATGAATACCTCCCTGCTCTGTACAAGGACTGTCATCCCGGCATGTTTAAGAAGAAATGCGTTGAGCTCTCCTGCCGTGTTTCCTGTAAATAGAGCCTGTTTTTTATGATCCTCCACATCGCAGTTCAAAAACAAGCTGCAGATCTCTTCTTCGCATTTCTCTGGCCATAATAAATCATTTTCACTTAATTTTAGATTTTCCATCCTTTTTATAACCTGCAGCGGCATGATATGTTCTTTCTGGTCTTCCATGCTCATTCTAGCCAGTGCAGGAAGCCTCTGCTGCACGATCAGAGATGTTTTCGGACTATCCATCCGACATGAAGCCGGCGGGCAGCATTTACGGTGGATTTTGTTAAGTGTATTTCTCAGGCTGCTTCGAAAATCACTGCTTTTTTTGTATGTCGTTTTCATGCAGATTCCACTCTCCTTTTATCCCCCAAATACTTCTTCCAACCCCCAACCTCCTCAGCCTCTTAACCCCAGATACTCCTTCCAAAATCCCAGCCTCCTCAATTTCTTCCCATGCAGCCTGTATTTCCTTACAGCCCTGTCCCACTTCACCCTGTTCACAAAGCACATCGCTGCCACCCGGCAGATATATTTTATAGTCATCACAAAGGATCTCTCCGTAATAAACGCCTTCCCGCCTGCCTCGTCATAATGCATCACACGCTTTTTCCGGTAAAAATGCACCCCGATTGCTGCTGCCATCGGTGCCACATTCTCATCCTCCGCCGGCAGCAGCAGGCCGTTTAATGTCAGGAATCTCTTTTTCCGCGAGCTGTGCTGCCCGTAGTCCTTCCTGCTCTTTTCATAATCCCGATAATAAAATCCCATATCCAGTTCATTCAGAGCAACCGCCTGATACCCCGCCTGCATCACTTTCCCGTGCAGCTTCTCCCCGTCCTGCGCCATCAGCCACCTAGGCCCTTTCATAAAATCTTTAATTCCCTGCAGGTACAGGTCCACGTTTTTATAGCGGTAGTACGTGATCTCCCTCAGGCAGTGCGAAAGCATGATCCGGTTCAGCTGCCCGGCTCCAAATTCCGGGCAGTGGAACGCATTTGTGATCAGCTGGTTTCGTATGATATAGTACTCTAAGAAAGAAGAATACTTGTTCTCAAACGGCTCGTGCCAGACACAGATCCCGTTCATAAGTATGAGCTGCTTCATATTCCTAATGCCGTATTCCACGTCATCTCCCCGTATAAATAACGGGAGCGGGAGGTTTTCTTCCGTAACGACTTCCAGAGGAAAGCAGCAGTACCACCATGCATTGTATTCTGCCGACTCCTCGACCTCATTAAGCAGGCACGCCTCACAGCTTTCCAGCTCCAGCCCCGCCTTCATGGAATATAAAAATCCCATGTTCCATGCTGCGCCGGCCTCCGCCTGCACTGCCTGCCGGTCCAGCCGCAGCATTGCGCCGCCGATAAATGCCCCGGCGTAATCCTCTTTCGCCAGTGCCAGCACCGCATATGTTTTTGCCAGTGCCTCCGGCTCGATCACAACATCGTCATCCATCAGCAGGGCATGTGTGATCCCGCGGTGCCTGCTGCTTTTTTTCATTTCGATCAGGGCTCTCGTAAATCCGCCTGATCCTCCCAGATTGCGGTTCGGATAGATGTGGATTCCCTGCGTCTCCATTCCCTGCGTCTCTAATGTCCGTCCGTTATCCGCGATAAACACTTCCATGCGCCCATATAACGGAGAGCCTTCATTTTCCAGTATGCTGCTGCGCAGTATCTTCAGATTCTTTCTGACATACTCCTCCCGCCGGAATGTGCAGATGCCGACGCCCAGCCTTATGTTTCTAAGGCGGCTGTCAGGAATCGTGCTGCAGTATGCGCCGGAATAAAATATGCTGTCTTGCGCCGCTTCTAATTTAAATGCCAGCATCCCTTTTGCAGATTGTATGTCATATGCAAAATCCCATTCCTGCTGTTTGGCACAATCGACAGCTGTTTCACTGAGCACTTTTTCAACCACATGTCCATGCATTCTCTGTTTGCTTACCAACGTTACCTTTAATTTTCCCTGCAGTGTGAGGCAGAGCTGCAGGTTGTCCAGGATCGTGTACTTCTTCCATTTATCAATTGAAAATCCGTTAAAATAGGTGTCAAATACAATGCACTCTCCCTTTTTCAGCGTTAAATGCCTCTCACTGTAAGAATAAGCAGCTTTCTTTGCGGTATAAATCCGTCCGGCCTTCTGCTTTTTTTCATCGATGATCCTGTATCCCCTGTATTCTTCCTCCTGCCTGAAATACAGTTCCTGCTCAGTGCATTTCCCGATTTCCGGGAATAAAATGTTCTGTATGACCAATTCCTCTGTCCTCCTGCATTTCTTCCTGCCCATATTTATTCAGCTGCGGCTGCTTTAAACCCCGTTTTTTCTGGATAAAGCTCCAGGTACATTTGCGGCTGCTTTAAACTCCATTTTTTTCTGGATAAAGCTCCAGATACATTTCCCAGAATGAATTTGTCTGGACTGCGTGGATCTTTTTCCTATAGCTTTCTCCTATTTTTCCATAGTTTTTCATCAGCCTCACCGTTACCCTGCACATCCGCAGAAAGCATTTTAAAAACAGCCTCCGGTTCCGCTCCAGCCTTAAACAGCTCCCATTTTTTTCATCTATAAATACCGCCTGACGGCTTCTCCACGCTGCAAAGCTGGAGACATTTTCGGCGGGCACATAGCAGATCTTCCGCGAAGGCAGAAACAGTCCGTTCAGCAGCATACTCCTGCACAGTTTTTCAAATATTCCCGCGCGTCCTGCACCCGACCGCGTAATTTTTCCTGCCGCCAGTCTTTTTATATCCCGCATATTTCCTGCTGACAGTTCTTTTATGTCCCGCATATTTCCCGCTGACAGCTCTTTCATATCCCGCATATTTCCTGCCTTATAACGCATACGGCACAGCTTCTGGTGCAGCTTCTGCGCATCCGTCTTTTTTAAGAATGCCGTGCCTTTCATAAAATCTTCAATTCCTTTTATTTCAGCCTCGACATGCCGGTAGCGATACAAAAAGCTGTTTCGGAAAAACTCTCTCCATATGACCGACAGGCTCTGCCTTTTGCAGCCCTGCCGCGGATGCACGGCATTGCAGATCAATAAATTACGGATATTATAATAGGCAAGCTCCGCCGTATACCTGCTTTCCGACGGCTCATGCCAGATACAGATGCCGTTCATCCGTATCAGCCGGCGCATATTCCTAAGCCCCCACTCTACATCATCATGATGTATGAATAACGGCAGCGGCAGCCCTCTTTTTGTGACTGTCTCCATCGGAAAGCAGCAGTACCACCATGCATTGTATTCCGCATGCATGCCGTTTTTTTCCTCTGTCTCATTGCGTATGCAGTCTGTTTCCTGCTCCAGGTCATACCCGGCTTTCAGCGAAAGAATGCTGCCACCGTTCCATAAGGCACCTGATTCTGCCTGGATATTTTTCCTGTCCATACGCAGCATGGCGCCTCCAATAAATGCATCCTGATATTCTTCTCTTAAAATAGATAAGACCGCATAGGTTTTTTCCAGGCATCCCCATTCGATCACTACATCATCATCCATCAGGATCATATGTGTAAAGCCTGCCTGTCCCCTGCGTTTTATTGCCTCCATCATGCATCTGGCAAAGCCGCCTGCTCCGCCGCAGTTACGGTTTGTATACAGATGAAGCTGCTCATTCTCCGTAAACAGCCTGTCCCTGCTGCCTGTTCCACTGCTAAGCGTACCTGCATTATCCGCGATAAATATTTCCAATTTGTCTTTCAGCACGCATTCTTCCTGCTGCAGATTGTGCAGCAGAAGCTCTATATTTTTCAGCACATAAGCTTCTCTTTTGTAAGTACATATGCCCGCTGCCAGCCGGACATGGCGTACCCGGCTTTCCTCGATCTCAGTAAAATACTCTGCACCGGCAAAAATCCCGCCCGCTTTCACTCCCATCAGCTCAAAATACAGCAGTCCATCCGCGGCTTTTGGAAACGTAAAAATAAATTCCCTGCATGCCTGCGCAGACACTTCGTGTTCTGCTAAGATTTTATGCACAGCATGTTCTCCTGCCAGCTTCATCTGGCAGAGCCTTATTTTAAACTGTCCGCATATGGATACAGCCAGCCTTACCTCTTCTAAATATGTATATTTCCTCCACTTCCCGATCGAAAGCGAATTAAAATAGGTACTGCACGAAAATGCAGAACCCGGCGGCAGATACAGTCTGTCCTGACGAAGCTGCGCTCCTTTTGACAGCCTAAAATACATGGCGTGATGGCCGGCCATGTATTTTACCGGAAAAATTATTTTGCTCAGCCGCAGCCGCCTTTTTACAGATTCCACCATTTCTCTTACTCTCCCATATATGCCGCACATACCTCTTCTGCGGCCCCGCTCATTACCGGACGCCCGTTCTCCAGCCACAGTGCATGGCTGCACAGTTTTTTCACGGATTCGTTTGAATGTGAAACATACAGCAGCGTTGTGCCTGCCTCCAGCATATGCCCCATTCTTTCCTCACACTTTTCCTGGAACCTGTAATCCCCGACAGACAGCACCTCGTCGCAGATCAGGATGTCCGGCTGCACCACTGTCGCCACCGAAAACCCGAGCCTTGCCGCCATTCCTGAGGAATAGTTTTTAATCGGCATATCCAAAAAACCCTGCAGCTGTGCAAAATCAATGATTTCTTCAAAATGCTCCTTCATAAAGCTTTCTGAATAGCCCATCAGCGTCCCGTTTAACAGCACATTTTCCTCTGCGGTAAGCTCCCCGTCAAATCCCGCGCCCAGCTCGATCAGGGGCGCTATGCTGCCGTTCACTTTTACAGAACCCCTGTATGGCTTTAATATGCCGCAGATCAGCTTTAAAAGCGTAGACTTTCCGGCTCCATTCGTTCCTATGATCCCCCAGGACTCGCCCGCGCGGATCTCCAGGTCGATATCTTGAAGAGCCAGAAATTCTTGGAACATCAGTTCTTTTTTCAAAAATTTGATGACATATTCTTTTAAGCTGCTGACTCTCTGGCTGGCCATGTTAAAACGAACTGCCGCATTTTTAATCTCTACTACTACCCTGCTGTCCATTTTTATACTCCGAACCTGTTTTATATATAAAGAATAAATTTATCCTGATTTTTTGCGAAAGCCCATATCCCGGCTGTTAAAAATACCACTGCAGCCAGACACCCATACAGCACCGTATCCAGCTCCGGCAGCTTCTGTGACAATACCAGCGTCCGAAACTGCGTAACGTAATGGTACATCGGATTCACTGCCCAGATGAGCCTCCTCATCGTTTCTGGAAGCTGCTCCACCGGATAAAACAGCGGCGTTGCATACATCCATGCAGTTGTCAGCACATTATAAATGTACTGGATGTCCCTGAAAAACACCGCTGCCTGTGCCAAAAACAATCCAAGCCCCAGGCTGAACAGATACAGCTGCGCCATGACAGCAGGTATAAAAAGCATATACAATGAAAATTTTACCTTCGTAAAGACAAATACGATCAGCATCGCCCCCATAGAAAACAGCAGGTTCACCAGCGAGCCTGTCACTTTCGATAACGTAAATACATATTTAGGCACATAGACTTTTTTCAAAAGCGCGCTGTTTCCTGTCACCGAATAAATTGCCTGATTCGTAGCCTCTGTCATAAATGTAAACAGTGTCTGGCCGATGATCAGGTATGCAGGATAATTCTCCACGTCAAATCGGAACATATGAGAAAATACCAGATACATGACAAGCATGACCATCAGCGGATTTAACACGCTCCATATATATCCCAGAAAACTCCTCCTGTATTTCAGCCTGATATCCTTTATGACCAGCTGTTTGACTAAAGCGCGGTAGCGATACAGCCCGTAAAGCCGCCCTGTTGTCTTATTCATATAACAATTTCTCCTGTGTTTCAGCCAGAATTATTAAATCTGCTATGCTTATTTTAATTTCCAGTACAGCCTGCCGATGCTCCGCCTGATCCTGCTGCCCTGCGGCAGGATTTTTTTTGCAGCATTCCTGAGCATGCCGACTGTTTTTTCAAGCACTGTGTCCCTGCTCTCCTGCCCGGCCATGATACCCAGCAGCTGTTCATAATAAGGCGTCTTCCTTGCGGCCTCCCAGAACTCTTCTGCAAAATCCCCGCCCGGATATTTCCACGGCTTTGCGCTGCCGCAGTAATGGATAATATACGGATCTTTTCTTGCCCTCTCATAGTCCTGCAGGATGCTCCTCGGTGCCTGCCGGATGACATCAGCCCTGCCCCGTCCGCTGTCTGCCATTACATTCCAAGCCATATCCAACAGTTTTATCCGCCCCTGGCAGACAATATTTAAAATATCCTGATCGGAATACATATAATTTCCGTGCTCTGCCATCCGCATAAGTTTTCTCACTCTTATTGTTTTCCTCATTTCAGAAACATGGAATACGATCACGCCTGCCTGCACATATGCAGACGGACTGCTTAATTTCAGCACCTTCGCACAGTAGTGCGCCGTATCCATGTTTGCCCCGTTACACTGCCCCGCAAAGTCCGCATCTGCCGCTGCCGCAATCAAACAGTCCCCCAGCTGCGTATCATACAGCTGCGCAATGTCCCTGCGCACAATGATGTCCGTATCAAGATAGACCACCTTTTGGCAGTCCTTAAACAGATCCAGTATCAAAAACCTGTAATAGGTTTCCTTTGTAATATGCTCTTTTGCCCTTAGGCGGTACCCATATACATGCGGCCCCACATCCACAAATTCAACCCTGACATTTTCTATTAAAAATGCCTTTAAAAATGTCTGCCTGCACGCATTGTCCAGCTCCGTATGCAGGATATAGATATGATAATTCCTGTCCGGGTCCGCGCAGTTTACAAGAGACCGGAGGCAGACACACAGCATCGGCAGGTAGGTTTTATCGGCTGCAAATACGACCGGGATTTCATTGATCTCATTGATTTCATTTCTGGCAGGCTTTTCGTACGTCTCCGCCTGCGCATTCCCGATCATGGCCATCTGCAGCTCCCCGAGCCTGTATCCGCCCTGCCTGCCAAGATACGTGAAATAGATTCCGGCAAAGCGCTCTCCCAGATGCCCCGGCGTGCGGTACGCCTCCCTTGAATAGGAGCCCATATCTGCCCGGCGTTCAAACTCTTCCAGTACCGTAAACAGCATGTCGCAGTAATGTACAAACAGCTCTTTTTTCATAATGAACATATTGCATGGATAAAAAATACTGCCGTTTAGGTAGCACGCTGCCGCGCCTGCAAGCTCTGGGTACTTTTTTACAAGAATCTTATAAAAAAGCTGCAGGTCCCTGATATTCAAGCCGGGTGCTTTCCGGTAATGGTCTGTGACGCTCCGTGCACCCAGCGCATGAACCGGTATGCCTTCCGCAATCAGAAAGTCATGCTGCCCGACCTTGCGGCGGACCGCCTCCCCGTCCATGCATAAAAGCGCCTGTACATGCCTGTTGAAATATGGAAACACAAGACAGCCGCAGTCCGCCTGCCGCATCTTTTCCGGTGCAAATGAAAAATAGCGCCTGTAATGGCAGAAGCCGTAATAATCCGCCTCTGTATTTTTCCACGCCCAGTACTGCACCGTCAGCTCGCAGAAAGACCTGTTTTTATATGAAATGTGATCCCCGGTATTATCCTGCAGCATATGCCCAGGCAGCGGCTCTGTCTGGAAATCACTTCCTGCGGTTATATGATAGAAAAAGGGCATTTCCGGCCGGATATTATGGCTGTCCGGTGAATGTGACACAAATATTTTTATGCTGCTCATTTCTGACTGATGCACCTCCGCTCTGGATCGCCGGCTATTGTGGTTTTAACGAAAAGCATTATTAAGACTCGTTCTGTGGCTGGCAGCATAAGCCCGAACAGTAACAATATATTTTTTTCATGCGCTTTTTCACATTTTCTATATTGTACCTATCAGCACTGACCTGATTTTCCGCCCCATATTTTTGTCTTAAATAACTGCTTGACGCCAGTGTTTCCAAGATCCTGCCTAGCTGATCCTGTCTGCCCAGGCAGAACCGCATGTCCTTGTCGGAAATCAGCTGGCGGCTGCCGCGAATATCCGACACGACACAGGGCAGCCCTGCTGCCATCGCCTCCGCTAATGCCACAGGCATTCCTTCACGTACCGATGGGAACACAAAAATGTCAGCATTCTGATAAAACCATGGCATATTTTCCTGATACCCCGGCATACGAATCCTGTCCCTGACATTTAGGCTGTCCGCATATTTTAACAGCTCTTCCTTCAGTCCGCCTAGCCCGCAGATCAGATAATAAACATCTGTCCTTGACATCCCTGCCATCGCCCCGATCACCATACGGTGGTTTTTGCCGCGGTTTAATTCACCTGCGGATAACAGGATCACTGCATTTACAGGTATTTTGTATTTCCTGCAGAATTTTTTTCTTTCTGCTGCCCGCAGTGTATCTGCGGCATTCTGCTCCCCATGCCTCTTTCCTTTTTCACTGTCCTGCCGGGTGCCTTCTGCTCCCGGACAGCCGCAAAAGCCCGCTGCATGCTTCTGCTTTTCGCTGTCCTGGCAGACGCCGCCTTCTGCTCCCGGCTGTCGGCGAAAACGTTCCGTATCTATCCCGACGCCCGGTGTATAGCAGATCTTTCCTGCCTTCAGCTTTTTTCTGGCAAACAGATAATCTTCCTTATTAATGGTAATTAACACATCTGTCACATGCGCAAGCATTTTTTCCACCGGATAAAACAGCAGCCAGTTTTTCAAAGGAGCGCCTTTATAAAAATGAAAGCCATGTGCGGTATAAATAACCCGGATTCCCCGCCTGCATGCCACAGCTCTTGCCAGCACGCTGCCGATCGGCGAATGACAGTGCATCCATTCAAACCGGTGCCTTCCAGTCAGATCCCACAGCTGCCAGAACGCCCTGATGAAATCCCCCGCACGCTGCATGCTTCTCGGGCAGTCCCATTGATGGCAGATGACATGCATCTGCGACAATGCTGCTTTCAGTTTGTTCACTCTTTCTGCAGAACATGTATTTCCTTTTTCAAAATTACAGGCCACATGCACTTCGTATCCCATATCCAGCATCAGGCATATGTTCGGCATGTTAAACTGGTCAATCATGGACGACACAGAAGAAATCATTAATACTTTTTTCCTCATGCTTCGTTCATAATCTCTGCCACGGATTTCATAATGCGTATATACATAGCATAGCTGTCGTTACCTTTTCCAGCCGCCTTCTGATCCGTCCTGCTTTCCGGCTCCCTGACTGACGGTTTCCACAGATCCTGCACCATATCATCCGACAAATGCGCCACTCCCCACAGGATCTCATCAGCTCCGGCATCAAGCGCCCCGCATATATTTGCAAAAGTCTCCATGCTCATAATCCGCGTTCCGCGCTCAATATGCCCTAAAAATGACATGCTTATGCCGCACCGCTTTGCCAGCTCATCCTGCGACCAGCCCCTCACCTTTCGGATCTGACGAATTCTCATGCCGATCCTGGCATAATCCAGTTCCTTCATAACTTCCTCCATTCTGCACCCTGCCCTGCTCCAAATACGAGAAAGAACTATAAATTACTGTGCATAACATTTCTTACACAAATGTTATGTGAGAAAAAACATTAGTAAATTTTTTATAGTATCAGAACCAATGTGAATCAATGCTTTCTTGAATAAATAAAATGCAGATTGAAAATTTCTTTAAATGGATCATGCAATGTCTGTTATTTTTTATTTGTTTTGAATTTGTAATTTTAGAAACGAACTTTTTATGTAAAATGCACAATGACAAACAAAAAACCACCAGAACAATATGGTGGTTTCTGCTAATTTTTACATAATAGTTGCAAATTTGACAGAAATGATATAAAATGCTTATAGATAACTTTTGTGTAAGAATTATGTACTATTGGTACTTTTATTTTCAGAACTTTTTTAGTTCTGAATTTTTTTATTATTAAATTTTTCACTCACTGTGAAATAATTTGTCTGATCTGCGTCTCTTTCAAAACAATTCTTGGTGTGCCGTTATTTTCAAAAATGCTTATAAAAAACTAGAGCGTGTTTGAAAAATGCTTTCCGTGAGATGTGCTTCACACTTGGTGGAG
>CAJUHV010000040.1 GCA_910586445.1 uncultured Eubacterium sp. | reverse complement strand
CGAATTTTTCCCTGTTGGAATTAATATTGCGAACTTGTTTCGCAATCGCCTAATATGTATTCTTCACGATAAATGTAACATACCGCGCTGATTTTATAATGCCGATGCTGATCACAGGGCTGCTGCATTCCTGGCAGGCCTCTATGGCATTATCCAGCAGTATCCCCACCACCCTTACAAGATCAATGCTTTTCATGCCTGTCTGTTCTATTTTGTCAGGAATCTCTATGTCCACGCGGATATGCTGCTCCATTGCATAGTTTGCTTTTACGCTGATCAGGCTCTTCAGCTCTATGACCGCCAGATTGCGCAGGCCTGCTGCTGCATGATTTTCCCTGTGCAGCTGCCTGCCCAGCGGATAAACCTCCCTCTCATAATACTGCTTCAATCCCTCCAGATCATCTGATTCCAAATATCCTGCCATGCTCATCATGATATTTGCATAATCATGCTTAAATGTACGCAGGCTCTGGTACAGCTCCTCAATCTGATCCATATATTCCTTGAGGTTGTCATAGGAATGCTGCTTCATCATCATCTCTGCGTTCCTGCCAGATTCTTTTACAATCACAGCTATCATCAGATATGTCAGCAGGAAATATGCCGCATACAATATTACGCCCCAAAAAAGATCCGGTGCCGTCGAGCCTGCCTGGTCAACCGCTCTTATGTTTCGTATAAATATAAGGGCACAGAGCATAATGTCTGCACTAATCAGAACAGACACTTTAGGAGCGGGCGTCCATCTCATGCTGTCTCTGACTGCAACTGCCTTTTTTGATATAAACCGACTTGCTGCATAAATAACAGGAAACTCAATAAATATGTTAGCCAACCAGAAATCAGCAGCTTCAATACCACATACTTTAAGGACCAGATGCATCGGGTTATCCACTACTACTGTTATAATATATGAAAGCAGTATCAAAATCGCATTCAGCCAGAAATCCTCTTTTTTCAGCCACCCGGCATACAGGATCATCGTCACCAGCAGCGGGACCGCAATTAACATTCCCATAATCCTGAAAAAAAATAAAATATTGAACGCGATCATGGCAGCAGCCATTATATTTTGGGCTATGCTTAGACGAAACGTCAGACATCCATTATAAAATATCAGATATGTCAAAACACTTGCAATAACCATCAGAGGTTCCATTTCCCTTACAGCTCCTTTTCTTCTCCCATGCCTGCCATTCAGTACTCATCCACTGGTTTTTAGTCTTTCTGTCCACTAAATTTACTCTCATTTGAAAAATTATTCCTGCAATCTGCACTCCCCGCTTAACGGATCATAGCCCTCTATGCCTTATAAATTGGGGATAAATTCTCTATATCATATTTTTACTTTAACATTTTTAATTATAAGCGTCAATACTTTCTTATGTTTCTATAAAAACATTCATTTCTGCCCTGCGTGCAGAGCTTGAAAACTTTTTTTGTCAGTTATATCGAATATCATTAAAAATATTATTTGACATATAGTTATATTTTATAGTACTCTATATTGGAAAGGAGATGACAGTTATGATTATTAGAGAAAACTATTTGTCAAAAATCCGTCCCTTTATAGGAAAAGACATTATCAAAGTTTTGTCCGGCATCCGCCGCTGTGGAAAAAGCGTACTGTTGGAGCAGATCTGTAACGAAATCAACAGTCCGCACACGATCTTTCTTAATTTTGAAGACTTAGGCAATCAGCATCTTTGTGAATACCATGCACTGCACAGTTACATATGCGAAAAAATTGGCGACAGCAGAGAGCAGTTTTATTTATTTTTTGATGAAATCCAAGAAGTTCATGGCTGGGAAAAAGCCGTCAACTCTCTGCGGGTAAAATTCCATGCTGATATCTACATCACAGGTTCTAATTCCCGGCTGCTGTCCGGCGAGCTGGCTACCTATATAGCCGGACGATATATTTCTTTTGTCGTCTATCCTTTCTCTTATGCAGAATTTCAAATGGCAGACGCCGCCTGCACCTTTGATGATTATATTCAGTATGGAGGAATGCCATTTTTGTCAAGCATTAACTTTGAACCCGAGATCAGTAAAAATTATCTGCAGGACATTTTCAATTCCGTTGTGCTGAAGGATATTATCAAACGCAACAAGATCCGCGATGTAGACCTTTTGGAGCGCATCATTGCCTACGCTCTGGCTAACATAGGCAGGAGCTTTTCAGCCACCAGCATCTCCAGATTTTTCAAGTCTGAAAACCGGACGGCAGCCCCTGAGACGATACTGAATTATCTGAAGGCCTGTGAAGACGCATATCTGCTATACCGGCTGAAAAGCCAGGACATTCATGGAAAAAAGCTGCTGAAGGTAAACGAAAAATACTATACCGCAGACCACGGACTGCGTGAAGCTGTCATTGGAGAAAATCTACAGAATATAGAAATTATCCTTGAAAATATTGTCGCCCTGGAGCTGCTTCGTAAAGGCTACCGCGTCTATATCGGCCGCGTCGGTACGAAAGAAATCGACTTTATTGGAGAACGCCAGGGCCATAAGCTGTACGTTCAGGTATGCTATTTATTAACCGATGAAACTACTATAAAAAGAGAATTCGGTTCTCTTTTGGAGATCAGGGACAACTACCCAAAAATCGTTCTATACAAAGAAGGCACGTTCCGGGGAAATTACGAAGGCATTTTAGCAGTTAAAATCGAAGACTGGCTGACTGGAAAAAATATTTCACAAAATATGTAAAAAACATTATTAAAATACCAAATCACGCATATCCACATATTTTTTCATTTTTCGCAGATGATAAAGTCAGCCACACAATCACGAATTCAAATTACCTTCGTTATTGCGGGCTGTTCACACAAAGGAGGACATTATGAAACCAACAGACAAAGATAAGCCAATTTATACAACTCCCAAAGGAGCATGGGAAGGCGGTATTGCCAGCCTGAGAAAAAAGACTCATAAAAACCCAAATACTATTACTACCGATCTGCAGGGCAACGGATATCCCATGCCGCGCTCGCATCACGCCAGAAAAATATCTGTATAAGCCTGCCATAAGCAAAATACCCCGCAGCACTCTGCGGGGTATTTCACCTTATATCATTTAACCGTTTCAGCTCTTTTTGTGAAAACAGCTGCTCTGGCTCCAGCAGCTTTATTTTGGACACTTCCAAATGCGCCTTCTGCTTTTCTTTTGGCGGCAGCGTCATATAATCTCCATAAAGCGCCGTCAGATACCGGTCATAATCCTTAAATGCACGGAATGTATACCCTTCAAAGTCTATATCCTGCATTTCATCAAAGCATATGCCCGGCATCCCATAGCGTGATAAAACATACGGATAGGTCATATGCCTTACCAGCTCCGTTTTTTTCTGGTTACATTTTGCAGCGATCAGGTTTCTCCATTTAAAAATAACATCCCTTGGCACCAGCTGATAAAGCAGCCGATACCATCCCCGCAGAATACGTGAATCCGCATTGCGCATTCCTAGCTCTGCATACAGCAGCTTGCGGATGATATAGCAGGCAAACAAATGAATCCTGCGTACCGCCGGATGATCCGGCACATTGTCTACGACAAAAATATCGATAAAAATACCAGTCTGTATCTTCAGATGTTCCTGTCCCAGACGGATAAACTCGGTATCCCTGCGCCGGAGCTTTTCATATCCCCAGCGGTAATGCCTGTCCGTCCGGTATTCCTGCAGAAAGAAGCGGCTGCTGTCCAGATCTTTCTGGCATGCCCTGTAAAATTTGCGGTATTCAGACCTGCGCATAATTACGTCAATATCGTCATCCCAGGGAATAAATCCCCCGTGGCGCACTGCACCTAACAGGGTGCCCCCATCCAGTGAATACTGAATCTGATATTTACGGCATATACGGTCGATCTCAATCAGCATTTCCAATAGATTTAACTGGAGCCTGCGCAGGTTATGGCCTGACAGCTCAATTTTTTTATGTATGTTCTTTTTCATATTATGCTCCCGGTACGGGCATTTACCTTCCATATTTTTCTAATTCATCAACGATCCTTAACGCCGCATGCCCGTCTCCAAACGGCTTATACTCTGCCCTTACATGCTGCGGCCTGTTCAGCTTTTCTAATATATCCAAAGTATCCGGCTTTGACAGCTCATTCCTTCCATCAATCATTGTTTCCGGCCACATCACATGGTCAAATATTGTCACACACTTTTTTCCCGCATAAAAAGCTTCCCGCTGCAGCCCGCCGGAATCTGTAATAATTTTTAAGGCATTCCTGATCATGCAGGCACTTTCTAAATACCCGACTGGATTTGTCAATATTATATTTTGGAACCCTTTTTCATCCAGCAGCCTGCATGCCCGTTTCGTATTGCGCGGGTGCACCGGATATATGACCGGAGCATCCAGCTGCTCAGCCGCCTTAAATATCTCCAAAAGCGGCTTGTCCTCAAATGTATTTTCTTCCCGGTGGCACGTCAAATAATAATAGCTTTCCGGCAGAAAAAGCTTTTCCCCGTTTAACCCTGTCAGTTCCACATCTGCCTTCTGCAGGCGGGCGCTATACTCTGTGAATGCATCATACATCGGATCTCCGACGATTTCTCCCGCAAAGCTTTCCAGCCCCTCCCTTACCAGCTCATCCATGCTGATCTTTGTACAAGGCAGCAGAAGGGATGATATATGATCTGTGCAGACACGGTTGATTTCCTCTGGATTCGTCCTGCTGTGCGTCCTGCATCCTGCTTCTACATGGCAGATCGGTATATGCAGCTTTGCCGCTGCCAGAGCTGCTGCAAGCGTAGAATTCGTATCACCGTATACTAACAGCCAGTCCGGTTTTTCTTCTGCCAAAAGCTCTTCTATCGCAATCATCATGCGCCCGGTCATGCCGGCATGGCTGCCGCCGGAGATTCCCAGATTATAATCCGGCGACGGGATATTTAATTCTTCAAAAAACTTCTGCGACATATCGTAATCATAATGCTGGCCTGTATGCACAAAAATCTCCGTATGACGTGCCCTTAATACATGCGATACCACCGCGGCTTTTATAAACTGCGGTCTGGCACCTGCTACCGTTACAATCTTCATCGCTCCACCTCATCGCTGCTGCTAAAATCACACTCATTAAATACTCAATTCATGCCCCTCAGCACATAATTTCTTTACTATTTAGTTTTCTTTTCATAAATACCCCATCTATATGACAGTCGAAGTATTTTTTTCATAGTTTCATTTAGAAAGATTCTTACTCAAAATTTCATAAATCTTCTCACCAGCAGTCATCCCATTCGTTTTATAATAATTCAAATTTTCCTCAAAAAATTCATCTCGACGTTCTTTTCCTGGGTCATTTCCTCCAACCACTACATCCGCAATGAATTTTTCAATACTTCCATAATCATCCCCCATGCATTGGTACTGTGCTGCCATGATCATCCTGCCATACTCGTTATACTCCGCATCCGGGACCTTTAAAACCAACAGCGGCTTTCCTGTATACTGGTATCCTGACACAAATGAAATACTGTCTGTAATCATTGCACTGGACTCCATAAAAATATCATAATAATCCGCCGTCTCACTTACGCATGCATTTGGCAGCTTCTTCCATTCCCCAACATACGCATTGTACTCATCTATGCTGTAGATCTGCTTACTTCTTACTAATACTTCGCCCAGATAAGGATGTGCCCTGTATATCCACCTACATGAGGAATATGTCCGGGAAAGCTCAAGCAGTTTCCTGCTGTTTATCATAAAAGTAGTTGCCACGCCCTGAACTGTCCCTCCTGGTGCATAGATAATAGTCTTTCTGCCTTCCTCCTGTGAACCCGAATGCTCAAAGAAATAATCCATTTTAGGATATCCTGTATAGCTCATGTTTATATTTCCGATCATGCACTTTTCAATGCCTGCCTTCTTATGAAGCAGTGACGGACAAAAAAATTTCCATACGCATCCACAGTTCATTCCTTCTTGAAGGACGTCAGTCTCCCTGTCTAGCCAAAAGGTATATGGCACAACTGCATGCAGTGTTGCAAGGCTGCAGTTGGATAGGTCTACTTTTGGTGCACCACCCTCACCGTATGTATTTACCCTTATCATGACATCCGCCCACCTGCCATCATAAGCATCTCGGAAATTCTCATTTCTGTATTCTTCATATCGCAGAGCCCTGTATCCCCTGCTGCAGTAATAGTCTGCCGCTTTATCATATCTTTTCTTATCACGGCCAGCAGATACTACCAGTATAAAAGGCTCAAAATGCTCATTCCCATCCAAAAGCCAATATAATTTGTCACAAGACCATGCACTATCCAGATATACCACAAATGCAATTTTTACAGTCTGCTTTTCCTTCAGTCGTTCTATATTTTTATGAAAAATCGTCTCTACCAATCGCCTGTACCTCTCAATCGGTATTTTATTCTGCAGGTTTAGCAGCATTCCATACTTATTTGCCTCTAAAAACTCTTCTGTGATCCCGCTCTGCTCTACTGTGTCCAAAAATTCTTTTTCTTCTGACCGGAGCACACCGGATAAATCTCGCTGGAATAAAAAGTCAAACTTTTTCCTCCCACACAACTCCGCATAGATTTCATCTACTGAAATGACCAAACATGATGCACCGCTATCCATTAGCGATTTTTCTATTTCATCATAAAAATCAACAGGTGTTACTACAATCACATCCAACCGTTCTTCTGGCACCTGCTTAGGCAGGATGCAGGGTATCCCGTTGTACGATTCTAGCTGCATGCGATCTATGCAGCATGCAATGTGTATTCCGCAGTTCTGGAAATCACTGATGACCCTTCTGCCAATTTCACCTACCCCGTATACCGCTATATTCTGAAAACCGTTAGAATCAAAATACTCACTGATGTCAATCCCCCGTTCTCTCACATCATACCAAGAAAGCAGAAACATAAACCAACCATTATATACCATAATATAACTCCCTCGTTACAGTTCATTCTCTAGCAAAACTCTAACTAAATCCCCATTAAAAATTCTAAAATATGATTTAATTATTAATCATATATTCCACCACATCTTCCAACAATATGTCCCATGAAAAATTCTCTTCTGTATAATTACGCATACCCTCTATAATACTTTTGTTTTCTACAGTCGATTCATACAGTTCAATGACTGTACTCATATCTAAAGGCGCTGACGAATTCTCCACCTTCCTTACATACGGTTCCTCTCCTGTAAAGCCGATATCTTCATAACCATAAATAAATGGCAATCCCCTACTGCAATATTCTCGCGTTTTTATTGGTGCCACTGAAACTATGTCCGCTTTGTAAACTCCTAATGGTGCAATTCCTATATCCGCATTGTCATAATACCAATCCAATGCAGCTCCCGTTTTAATGCCACAAAACTCTACATATTGTTCCAATCCATACTCTTTTACCAAATGTACATATGTTCTTCTTTCAGGCCCGTCTCCAACCATATATAGATGAAAATCATATATACCGGGATTTTGATAATACTTATGTAAACTTTCCAAAACTCTTTCAAAACCATGGTGAAAATAAAATCCGGCCACTGCCAGCAATCCAATATTGTTATCTTTCTTACGCATCGTGCGGACAGGATTTTCCTGCAGGTCAACACCATTTTGCAGCTCAATTGTATGCATTCCATAAACAGTTTTGTTCTTAGCATATGTAGTCGCTTGAAAAACATATTCTCTGATCTGATTTCTATATTCTCTGTCTTCCCGAAGGATCTCTTCATTCTTTACTTCCCCATCGTATGGAAAAGTTGGATATTCCAAAACCAGACGCACACCCATCTCTTTCATATCGCGCAAAAATATAAGATAATTATAAGTAGCAGGAATCAAACACCTCATATATACCCAGCGACAGTGATATTTTTTCATCCAATGACTATAACACCGAAAACGCTCTTGCGCTGACAATGCAATCTCTTTGTCTATTACATGTCCATCCTCCATAAGATACGCCATGCCATATGCATAATATGTAATCAGGCATTTAGGAAAATACTTCGCAAATACACGTACCTGAGCATAAATCTTTTTTTTGACGCCGATATCTCCAGTCAGATTAATATTTTCATGTGTAATATAAAACATTGATTCAGAATAATTCATTGAGATAATATATCCTTTCTTCACTCCTAAACTTCAAAAGATCGTTCCGAATAGCGCATGCATATTCTAAAGGCGTTATAATAATCGGCAAGTCATCCTCCAACTTTGCCAAATCTTGCGGCAGAAATGTATCAATATCATCCCTCGGCAAAAGCAGTTCCCCTGTCTGATCAATAATGCCTGCCATATCAATAAAATGTCCAAACGCATCATAGGCCTGTAATCCAAGATATCCTCCACCATAAATATAAAGCGACTGCCAATTATATTTATCAACAATTCCTTTTACTTTGTCACGTCTTAACAGTTGCCCCATCAGTCCAAATTTGATCTGAAGAAGTTCTTCTTTCCTGACATGTGAATCAAAAATATACCTCTGCGTTTTTGTCATTTACTGGGTCCTCCTAAAAATAAAACTTTATACTCTATTCTCTAGCTTTCAGTCCTCCCAAAGTCTGCGCCATCTATCTGCCGCTTCATTCCATGATGACAATGTGTATATAATATTTCTATTTACCAGACAGCGTTCACTATACGCCGGATAATTAACTATAATCTCCGATACAGTCTCTGCGAGATGATCAATCGCATCCACTGACCAAAAACACAATCCCTTTTCTCTCAAATTTCCATATGGCAGCCAACTACCAGCAATAATCACTTTCCCAGCGTACATTGTTTCTAACATTGTAGAACTCAACTGATCAGTCTTTTGGACAGTAATTAGGACATCCGACATCATCTCTATTTCTGCCATTTCCTGAGTATTCATATATTCTGTCACAATCTGGTAATCAATCCCGCATTTATCCAGTTCCTGTTTTACACGCGCTATATAATCCTCTTTATTATTGGGATACGTCATCAGAAAAACCAACACAATTTCCTTCTTAACGGATATATCTAACCTGTCAAGCGCACGGATCATCTCTAAATGCTGATGTGCCTTTCCTGCATTGTACCCGCACAGAACAACCCTTCTTCCATCTGCAATATTCATGCTTTTCTTTTTTTCCTGCACTTTTGCAAAACAGTCCTGATTCATATATTCTAGTGTTTCAATCCCAAAATTAACCCATCGAATCTTTGATTCCACCGATGGATAAACCTTTAGAAATGCAGCAATTGTTTCATCCGTCTCCGCACTAACCTTGTCAGCCATATCGATCAGAGCTTTTTTATAGACCAATTCCGCCTCCCTCGCCCTATATAAATCACTGCCGCCAATGCACAAATTCATCCGCGTGCATTTTTCCCGAATAAGTTTTCGAAAATATACCCAGATGTTTTCAATCCATAACATCTGAAAAACATCGTATTGCGGTAATTCATTTAAAATTCCATATAGTTCAGCATAAGAATGGTAAACATAAATATGATCCGCATAATCTTTCATTTCAGTAAAGTACGCTTCTGAATTTGACAAAATACTAAAATGAATATCAGGAAATCTTTTCTTACAATTTCGAACCAATTGATTTACATAACATGAATAAAATCCGCAAAAGACCATTACTTTTTGCACATTATTCATCTCATCCCGTTTTAAAAGATCACAATCTTTCACATCCACCTGTTCTGTTTCCAACATATCAAATTCGTATGGAATAATTTCTTCCTGTTGATCAAATATCCGATACTGTCCTCTGAAAATTCTGCTTTTTTTTATACCAGAGCAGATCAGATACTCTGAGATTTCTTCAAAAAATGTATCTGTAGTCGTTACGATAATTCTGCCAGTAAATTCTAAAATACTTTTTGGAGAAAAAACCGGAATTCCCTCAAACTCTGTCCCCCACAGCCTTTCATCTGCATCAACCCAAAATGCGATTTCGTAGCGTTCTCTAAGATACGATGCCATACTCCTTCCCACATCACCCAGTCCATAAAGCGCTACCTGCTCTTTCTTATCCGTCATTTTTCAGATTCACCATCCGTTCTACAATATACTTATCCATCATGGCTCATTTTTCCATAACATATCAACTGCAATGATTGGACATTGTGTTTTCGTTTGCAGTGTATGGAAGATTTGATCATAGTAAAACATCGGTGTAATCACCGCACAATCAATATCAGGCATCTCACTGTCTACCCCGATTAATATCCCTTCTGCGTCAGAATCAGACGAATTAATTTGATCCATAACTGCCACCACGTCAATATCCGTCTGCTCCAAAGCATGAAACAGTCGCTGTCCGATATAGCCGTTCCCATAAATCAGGATTTTTTTATATCCGTGCTTATGAAAATACTGTTCAATGCTGCCTCCCGAATACAAAAATTCCAACCAGTCATGAAACAGCTGCATATTTGACAAATTACGCTCCATTCGCATCTTATAATCATTGATCATTCTTACTAGTGCCTTGCCTCCAAGAAAAAATCCTGATGCAAACGATACTGCTCCAATTAGAAATTGTTTACCTCTGATTTTCATCCTTTACCACTCCTTCCTGCAGCAAAATACAACTTTAGGAGCATTCTTCATATCTCTGCTATGCGTAATTTCCCGTTCACTCCAATACTGATATGACAGCCCGTTCTTTTTCAGAAATTTCTTCATTCTCCAAAGACATATGAAGTGCTGTCCATACCTCTCCTCTACGTTAACGCCCAAAAATCTGAAATATTTATCCTTTAATGCATTTCTTTGCATCTTTAGGCAAAGAGGACTGTATCGATCCATAACATCAAAAACAATGTATCCATCTGATTTTGTCATGGAAACCATTTTCCTGATTGTCTTATAAAAATCAGGGATATACCAACTTGCCCTTACACAATAAACCACATCATAAGCTTCTTGATTCCCTTTATAATCCAACACATCCCCTACCCAAATACCCTCTATATTTTCAAGCTCTTTTTGAGCTAAAGCAACTGAATCCTCAGCAATGTCGCACCCGTCAACTTTGATGCCTCTTTCTTTCAACGCAGCTCCTATCGGCCATCCCGTACCAATTCCTACTTCAAAAATACACTTTGGTAATGAACGCCCAATCAGCCTGACAAGATTTTGTTCGTACGCCGTATACCCGTAGTTTTTTGTTTGTGTTTTCCAAAATTTACTGTACACCGTTTTATAATATCGTACTTCTTCCATCCCCTTTACCTTTCTCCTATAAGAATATCCCTAATTTTCTCCGGCGGCAGCTCAGCTTTTTCCCATCCATAATAAATCGGAGCACACTTATGATGCTGTGCCACCCAGTAGCTGTTTGGCAGTTCTAGTTTTGTTCCTTCTATTTCATTTCCAAAATCCGTACTATTAAACACTTTCCCGGTCTCCTCATACAGCTCCTGATCAAATACAATGTATTTATAGTATCCTGACTGCATTCCCTCTGGTAGATACACACGATTATGAAAGATTCCATCATATTTCTGAGCAAGCTTCCTCTTCCATTCCAAGATAACTGGCAGATGCTCCATCTGTACAATTCCCAGTGCCGCTGTAAACTCATTCATTCTATAATTAAATCCCTCTTTCATAGGATAAGTGACAATTTTCCCGTCAATAACTTCTTTGCCATAATTGCGAAATTTCTTCATACATGTAATAAGATACTTGTCCCTGCTGACAATCATTCCGCCTTCCCCAAGCGGCATAGTCTTTGTTGCATAAAAACTATAGCTACCCGCCACACCATAACTCCCTGCGGACTTTCCGTTCCACTTCGCCCCATGTGCATGAGCACAATCCTCAATCAGCGCAATCTTATGTTCCTCACAAAAACGTACTATTTTTTCTATTTCAAATGCAATATGCCCGCCAATATGTACCACTATAACCGCTTTCGTATCCGAGGTAATTTTATTTACCATATCCTGATAACTCATACAAAGATCTTCTTTGTTGCAGTCTACATATACCACCTTTGCTCCAGCTTTTTTCGCTGCTTGTGCCGTCGCCCAAAAAGTATTCGCCGGAACAATCACTTCTTTTCCCCTGACATCCATATACTCCAATATTGACAACAGCCCTGCTCCGCCACTTGTCACAGCACAGGAATACAGTCCCGTAAACTCCTCAAATTTTTCTTCAAAAGTTTTTGTCATTTTCCCGTCCGACCAAAGGTTTGATGCAAACACCTCATCTAGCAACTGATAATAACTCTCACGATATTCTTTCTCAAACGGCAGTACCATTTTTCCATTCCCCCTGCTAAATAAATCTCTTCGTATGTACATTTTCCAGCTGATCTAACATCATATTAAATCCTGTTACCCTGCACGCACTGCATCCATTCTGACATTCAGCACCAAGCAGTTTCTGACTGACCTGTTCATGGTAAGGAGATACCCAGATATCTTCAAAAGAACTTTCACAAATATTACCTAATATAATTTCATCTTCTCTGCGCTTTTCACACAGCGCAACGTCTCCATTAGCATGAATCACCGACGTTAAAGAATGCGCAAAACACGGAAGTCCTGCATTTTTGTCCACAATTCTGTCAGATATCGATAACATATACTTTATTCGTGTTTCAGATGTCAGTTCTGCAAGTTTTTTTCTCAAGTCAAGTAAGCTTTCCAGTGATGGTGTAATACCAGCTGCCTCTTCAACTGGTCTTAAATAAATATAGTCAACACCAATGTTATCCAAATAACTGATCAAATCAATTAGTTTACTTTGATTTCTAGTGGTAAGGACATATCCCACTCCAAGAAAAGTTTGATCTGAATTTCGAACTTTAGACATTTTTTCGAGATTTTCAAGAACACGTTCAAAACAATCAACACCTTTTTCTCTCAAATATTCTTCCTTTGTGCTAGAATCCAACGAAATTCTTGCCCAACGCAGCATATGAATTGAGTCTGAAATATCAACTGTACCATTTGTAATAAGTCCCAAATCTAAGTTATTACTTTGGCCGTTCTCTGCAATCTGATGAAATTTGGGATGCAATGTTGGTTCCCCGCCCCCTTCTAATGTTACACCTGTTCCGTGTCGCCAAAACTCTCGAAACAACCTCTTAATAACCTGCAGATCTAATGTTGCACCATTTTGCCGTAATTCTTTATCTGTACACCATTCGCATTTCAGATTACAAGAATCTGTTAAATGCAATTCCACACTGATTGGAAAATATTCATCCATCTTTTTGATGCCATTACGCACATCTAAGATAGATTTCACTTTATCATTGTTCAAAAGTAGTTTTAATTTGCTATATTCGAATTTATCCCAATAGTTTTTCATATACCCCCCTCTATCATCTTTGACGACCTAATCTACTAACTTCACACTATGCACCATTTTCTATCCCAGCAATATATAATTTTATCGTATCAGCGACTAATGCAATCTCACCTTCACTCATATATGGGTGAAATGGCAAAGATAACACACACTCTGAAAGTTTCTTTGCAACCGGATAATCGCAATCATCATATGCAATTCCTGTGAATGCTGATTGCTTATGCATTGGTACTTGATAATAGACCATACTTGGTATGCCCTGTTCTTTTAAATATACCTGCAATCCATCTCTTACAGCTTTATTAGGAAGCTGAATCGTATACTGTGCCCAACTTGAAAAAAAACCTTCTTTTACATAAGGTGTTATAACAGCATTTTTTAATTGCAATGTATATTCTGCAGCAATATCCTGCATCCATTCCAGTTCCCTTTTTTTAAATACAGGCATTTTCGCCAATAAGATTGCTGCCTGCAATGTATCAAGCCTAGAATTCATGCCAATTCTGACATTATCATATTTGGAACTGCCCTTGCCATGCACACTGTAAGATTTAATCAACTTTGCCCAATCATCATTATTTGTGAAAATTGCACCGCCGTCGCCATAACATCCAAGCGGCTTTGCCGGGAAAAAACTAGTTGTAGAAATATCTCCAAAAGAGCATGCCTTTTTTTCTCCTATTCTTCCACCAAATCCCTGTGCTGAATCCTCAAGAAGATACATATGATATTTTTCTGCTATTTTTTTTATTTTGACATAATCTGCAGGCTGTCCAAATAAATCAACAGCGACAATTGCTTTTGGCTGCAATTTACCTTCACGAACAACCTTTTGGATCATAAATTCCAAGGAATTACAATCCATATTATATGTATCTGATTCAATATCAACAAAGATAGGAACTGCATTTACAGCCGACACAACTTCACCACTAGAAAAAAAAGTGAAATCCGGCACAAATACGGCATCTCCTTCTCCAATATCCCATGTCATCAAAGCAAGCTGCAGGGCATCTGTTCCATTCGCACAGGTCACACAATATTTCGTTTCAGCATAGCCTGCAAGCTGCCCTTCGAGCTCAGAGACCTGCTTTCCTTGAATAAAATCAGCCTGTTCAATCACCTCATATATTTTTTGGTCTATATCATGCTTACAAAATTGATACTGTCTTTTTAAATCTCGAAATTCCATATACAATTCCTTTTTCAAAGTTCCATAATCGGCTAAACTCTACTCTTACCTCCGCTTTTTTGGCTATTCAACAAAACAGCCTTAAAATCTCATCTGCCTGCTCCTGCGGCGTCTTGTCCCCGTCATTATAAAGTACTAAGTCCGGATTCCCCGGTTCTTCTACATTTACCTGTATGCCTGCCACCTTTTTCCCGCCGTTCCCGCTGTAAAGGCCTTTCTGATTTCTGGAATACAGCACGTCCAATGATACCTTGATATAGATTTCCTTATAATTTTTAATATTCTTGCGGTTCCATTCCCATACGCTGTCATACATGGATATCGTACAGCAGACTACATTCATCCCCTGTCCTTCCAACATTGCACACAGCCTAGAATAGCGCATCCCGCATTTTCTGCGCTCTTCCTCCGTATATCCCAGATCGCCGCCGAATACCTCCCTTAAAATGTCCCCGTCAAGAAATACCGTATTCGGATTATTCTCTTTCAGCTTTTCATAAAAAATTTTCCCGATCGTCGTCTTCCCCGCCCCGGAAAGACCCGTAATCCAATATACCATGCTCATAATTCAGACTCCGCAAGCTTTAAGTCGTCAAAACTGTCAACCTCAAACCATCCTCTTTGAATGTGCACTGCGTGCAGCTTTTTTCCTTCATCCGCCAGTCCCTGCAGGAGGTCTGTCATATACATTTCCTCATAACTCCTGCTAGTCCTCCACAGCTGTTCTCCTCTGCTGCTTTTCCCAGCAGCATCAGCTGCCAGCCCCAGCAGGTCCTTAATCCCCCTGCCTTTGAACCGCATCAGGCCGATATACTGTGCCTGTACCCTTGCAGGGTCATCTGTTTTCTGGCCGATTTCAATGAGGCACCCATCTTCCCCGCAGACCAGCGTTTCTGCATCATCCAGTGGATTTTCACATCTTTTTGACCAGTACCCGTGCCAGCCGTCATCTACTACTACTGAAATTTCATTTGCTGCAGCCTGCAGCTTCTGGAAAACCTCCTTATCGAAAAAAATATCACCATATGATATGGCAATGTCATTCTCTGCCTCCAGAATGTCTGCTGCACACATCAGCGAATAAACCATATTTGTATTTTTATAATCTATGTTATCTACAAACTGTATTCCTGTGCCGCTGAGCCTTTCCTTCAATACCCCAGCCTTATACCCGCCTACTATTACAACGTCCTCTTCTCTGACCCCACACTGGTACAGGGCATCCAGCTGCCGGTCGATAATACTTTTTCCCCCTACCTCAACCATACATTTGGGTCTGTCGTCCGTAAGCGGTCTTAGCCTTGTTCCCTGTCCGGCCGCTAATATGATCACCTTCATTTTCCTGCTCCTTTTCCTTATCCAAATAACCTGCGCACCCGCTGCATGTCTGGTTCCGCAAACGGGCTTTCCCTCTCCGGGTGCCACATGCATGCAAAAATGCGTGCCTGTCTGCAGCCGACCGCTTCTGCAGCCCCGTCCTCTGCCTCTGCCAGTACATACAGCGGTTCTTTTACATGAAAGCATGCCTGCCTGTGGTAGCTGTTCACTATCGCCCCGCCCATCTGTCCACGGACACTGTGACGCACTGCCACATGGCCCTGTACGTCTTTTAAACTGCACCCAAAAAAATCAAGTACCACCTGCATCCCCCTGCAGAATCCAAACACAGGGATATTCCGGGCAGCTGCCAGCTCCAGTATGCTTTTTTCCATTTCATCCCGCTCCGGCGCGTCGCCGCCATATTTCACCAAGCTGTTGCCGCCTGTCAGCACGATTCCCGCCGGCCCTAACTGCCGCACCATCTCCACTACGGTGTCCCTTATATTCGGCACGGGCACAGGGAGGTAGCCGCAGGCACTTAAAAAACGCGGTATATTCTGGTCTGCACAGTCACGTCGCTCCCCGTAGCTTTCCACAACATCGACCCGCTGTGTATACAATACGATCCGATAATCCATTGTCCGCCTCCTCACGCGCAAAAGCCGACTGTATCCCTAAAAAGAATTAAGGCTGTTTACAGCTCCTTACTGTCCATGATCTAGAAAGGTACGGAACCTCAATTTCATCCATATCCTGAATAATCTTTTCGATCTTTTCAAGTATCCTGCGAAAGCCGTCTGCACCTGCCTGTACCTGGATATCATTCACAGACTTCCACACATTCATATATCTTTCTTTTGTCATCCGCTCTGTATGCGGAGCTTCCATAAAGAGAATGTCCTTAAAATATCCGCCTTCAAGCAGCTTTTCCTTCATTTCCGCCATTGTGACTGCCTTTCCAGAAGAAACCCTCTTCATATCTGGAATCTCAGAATATACAACGTCTTCAATCTTTCTGTGCAGCGTGCTGCACTCAAGATCCCTTGGATTCCAGATTGCAGTAAAAAAACCTCCCGGAACCAAAATCCTGTGAAATTCCTTCATGGCCTGCCTGCTGTCTGTCCAGTGAAAGGACGATCCCATTAATGCCCATCCGACACAGTTATCCTTGAGGCCTGTATTTTCGGCCGTTCCCTTCAGCCATTGGAATCCGCTGCATGCGCATGCCTTCTGCGCTTCTGCCCGCATAGCATCATTCGGCTCCACTGCATAACCGCCAAGCCCTGCTGCCGCCAGCCCCTCTGTCAGTTTCCCGGTCCCGGCTCCCACATCTGCTGCCTTCATTTCCCCGATGCTGCAGCATATATGGTCCTTCAGGCATTCTAGCACCACCTTTGAATAACCCGGCCTGTTATTATAATATTTTGCCAGTTCAGTAAAATCTCCATGCTCCATAATCTATATCTCCTTTTCTGCACTTTAGCACTATATGTAGTTCTGTATATACTCTGCATTTTACCGCATCACCTTTACTGTTTTAAGCAGTGCATCTATTTCTATAACCTCAGCTGTACTATACCCCGCAAACTGCTTCGCACCGACGCCAATTGCCGCCGGAATGCCCAGCTCTGCGGCACGTATTGCCATATGTGAGTTTGCACCGCCATACATCGTAATAAACCCGCTGATTCCATGCGAAAAAATCCAGTCATATCCGGGATCTGCGCTCTGCATCAGCACAATTCCGCCCTCAAGCCCCGGCATGCTGCACATTCCGTCCACCACTCTCACGTCTCCGCATGCCCTTCCTGCCGTAATAAAATTAGGCTCAGAATCAGGGTAAAAAAAGTCGTACACATCGCCTTCATCCGTGATAACCGGCGGAAGCGTGACTGCCATCGTCATCCCATAGCCTTCTTTCCCGTGCCTTATGGATTCCAACAGTCCTTCCCGCACATCCCCCGCTGAGGCATACAGTTCATAAAACGGCCGTATGCTGGCAAATGCGCACTCATCCCTGGATATGCCGTACTCTTCTCCGATCTGGCCGATCAACTTTAATGCCATGCTCAGGCTCCTTGTAAACACAAATTTTCCATATTCCCGGCCCTCTATTACAGACTTCATAAATTCCATAATGTCCAGCACGTCATTGGACAAGCCGTTTTCCTGCAGCCGGTCCCGCAGCCGGTTCAGCTGGTCCAAAGAAAGCCGGAACTCCCTGCTCCCGCCTTCTTCCGGCTGCCCGCAGTCCCCGGCATCCTTGGAATTTTCCGGCATGCCTCCAAAATATAATTCGGGTGCCTCGTCATACCGGGGAGAAGTGATATCGTAAGTTCCCGGCCTGAGATGGCCATACTTTTCTAAAAAAGCTGCCCGCGGCAGCTGCCTGCTGTCTCTGCTGATCTTTGTGCCGACGGTCTCAATCCCGTTCATGAAGGCATCATAATCCTCCGCACTCAGTATCCCGTCCGAAACAAACGAGCGCAGCATCTGCACTGCGATAAACGCCGCCCGCGCAAGGCCGGCAAACGGCAGCGTCCCGTAGCGCTTACAGTCCTCGAGCAGCCAGTAGACCTTTTCGATCTTTCCCATGCTGCTGCCCATGACCCTGCCGTATCGTTTGTTTAATATGTCTATCTTATGGTAATCCCCGCGCCAGAGTCCGCTGCGGTAATCCGTAATGCAGTTTGTCACATCCCGCAGGGCATCCACGACCTGCCTGACCTCATCATCCGTAAAACCATAGTTCAAAAGCTCTGCGATCCTCTCCGGCAGGTCCAGCGTATAACATGAATAGACAATCTCAAACTCTGCCTTGTCATGCTTTTGCGGGTTTTCCTGCAGCCTGTCCAGGTAATAATCCACGAGCTTTTCGCTGAGCTGCTCATCCAGCCCTGACGGTATAAAAGAATTAAAGCTCACACGGACATCTATGTAAGGAAGCCCTGCAAAATCAACCATCAGGGGACAGCTGCGCAGGTTCCTATATCCGTAATTATCCCTCTGGTATGCCCATACACTGTCCGTGATAATCTCTCTGTATAGAGACATTGCCAGGGGCTTCGGCCTGATGCCGATCATTTCTGCCGGGTTCCAGTCGGTCATTACACTGTAGGCTGTCCGTTTTCCACACAGGAATGGTTTCTGCTGCCGGCTGTTTCTGATTTTTTTTGCAATACGCTCTAATGCCCCGGACTGACTGTCTACGTCCACTGCCCTCCTGCTTATACACAAAGGTCGCACCTGCAGGATGTAGAGGCTGCCTTCCTCCGTAAATGCAAATTCAACATCCAAGCTATCCCTGCCAAAAAAATCCTCAATTTCTTTTAAGGCACTACAGAGTTGGTTCATCTGCACATCCTGCTCTACAGGTTCCATATCCTCATCCATATTCCATCCCTTAAAGCGATAATACAATATATTGGTATCCCCCATACCGGATGTAATACCTGAAGTAGACCCTGAATTGTCATAATTCACCACATAATAATTTCCAGATGTATTCGGCTCCAGTGTAAATGCTACTCCGCAGATAGACACCTGATCCAACATAGGCTGCACAAGTATCTGATTATCAGGATTCCCGTCATCATAAGACTGTATCACAGTTTCAACAGCCTTTTTAAACTCATATTCTCCTGCCACACCTGCTATAGATTCATACTTTCCTGCCTGAGATTTCTCATCTGTATCTTCGTTTAATGCACTACTACGTACAATCACGCGCCCATTCCACTCCAAACCACAAAATCCATGCAGCACTTCCTCTTCTTTCTCACAAAAATCTTTTACTGTGAAAGTATATTGCGGCAGCACCTGCGCATTTTTCAGAGAATGATATAATAATTTTAGTGTGTCAGCCTTTGTCCCCATTTTATAAGCAGCCCTCTTCAGCGATATTTTATCCATAACAAACATATCCTTTCTGCCTCTTAAACAAGGCGTAAATCAGCATCCAAATGGCTGCTATAGAAATTTCTTCTCCGATTCACTGAAATATCTACGCTTATATTCCTCAAATTTCTCTAAAAGATCTTGTTCTTGACTTTTTGGCATCCTCCTATGCAGCGGATATCCATCTGCCAATATCCATTCATGCTCATCACGAATTTTATCAAGAGCCTCAACCAACATACATACCTCCATCTCGTACTGACGGTATGCAACCATATGAAAAGAATCATTCGGTTTCAATTCAACCTTCCTACGATCTATGACTTCTCCGGCATCCACCTGACCACTACTGATCCTGTGTGATGTAACACCTATCGGCTGATACTGGCAGACAGCCCATTTTAAAGAATCCAAACCACGAACAATAGGGATATAACCTGGATGAGCATTAATAACAATATACCTATTTATAAAACTATCTGGCAGAATTCCTGCTCCGCATACAAGAAAAACAGACTCATCCGGCAGTTGTATGTCATCATATTCATTTATGATATGATAAGGATAGTGAAAATTAGCAGCAATCTGCATAGAAGACTTTCCAACTAATGGCAGCGGAGGTCTGTGTTCATAAAGAGGTACAAATGTTTTCGTATAAGAAAAATCTTTTGCGTATATATGCACACTCTCATATCCATATGCTTTAAGTAGACAAAGAACATCGTAAGTTTTTCTGTACCTGTCTACTGTATAGGTTAAAACATTAATACGTTCATCAAACATCAAAGCTCCCCCTCATATCCGTTTCGAAAAATCTGCCAGCGATGTTCTCACGGCTAACCCTGTTTTGGGACTTTTATAGACTAACTCTATCCCAACTTTTTTTCATTGCATGTCCTTAACCACAGTTCCATTACCAAAAATTTATACAGAATCACATCTCTGTCTGCTTCACCGTTCATATGCTGCCTATAGTAAAAATCAATTGTCTCTCTCGGCACAATATTCCTGTCTCCAAACGCATAAATCAGCTCCTTCATTTCTTCCTTTTGCCCACATTCCCTCAGCCAACGTGCAAAAGGAGCCGGAAATCCCATCTTATCCTTCCTACGTGCTACCTTTTTAGGCAAGTATTTCCTACAAGACTTACGGATAATCCATTTTGTCCATTCATTCCGTATTTTATATCTCCCATCCAATGCAAGTCCGAATTCTACAATCCGGTAATCTAGAAACGGAACTCTAGATTCAATGGAAAAGGCCATGGAATTGCCATCCTCATTATGCAGCAGAGATGGTATGCTATCTCTCATAACATCCTTGCACAGACGGGTATTCAAAATACCACTGATATTTTTTTCGCTATATGCGATGCCCTTGTCTACACTGTTTAAAAATGCTTCAGTAAAAAGCGGGTAGTTTCTATCTGTTAAGGCAGAACCCCCTCTGTAATTCTCCTTCAGCTTTTTATAAAAATCTGCACCAATCGTATGAATCACTGCATCCGGCTGAATATACCGAAGCCTGTCAGGCCATTCCACAGCGATAACAGAAAGCATTCTTATTGCCTTTATTTTTGCAGATATTGTGTTTTCATTTAAAATGTCAGCAATTCGATACCCATAATATGGTATGTATCCTCCAAATAATTCATCTGCCCCCTGCCCATCCAACACAATTTTTACATTTCCCTGCACACCCTTCATGACTGAATACTGACTATACAGCGATGCTCCCATATTCGGCCCGTCATGATGGTATATAATATCCTGGAACGCTTTGATCAGGTCTGTTTCTTTAGGCTCAGGATAAATCAGGTGAGGTATTGTATGGTTATATTGATTGACAAAGTCAATATATTCTTTTTCATTGCATTCCATGTCCGCATAGACCGAAGAAAACGTGTGCATGCGTATCCCATATTTTTTGCTGCATATCCCCACTATTGTGCTAGAATCCACTCCACCAGATAAGCATGCTCCTACTTCAACATCAGCACGCAGACGCAGCTTTACGGCATCTTCAATCAGCCTTCGAAATACTTTGACAGGATTTTTTCTATTTATCCATTTTTTGCGGAACTTTTCCTCGTCTACATCCCAGTAAATTCCTTTTCTCCACTTTTTCTGCCGCAGATCATAGAGCATACAGGACGCACGTTCAAATATTTTTATGTTTTTATAATAAGACATTTCATCTCTGTCTTCCGGCGTTCCCCATAAAAACCGGTAAATCATCCTGCTGTCTGGTACATTTTCCTCTGGAAACCCTGCTATCACTGCTTTTGCTTCTGACCCAAATATTATGACATCTTCCCGGTCTACAAAATAAAGAGGCTTGATGGCAAACCGGTCTCTTGAAAAAAATAGTTGGCTTTTTTCCCTGTCATAAATGCAGAATGCCCACATTCCATTAAATCTTTTCACGCATTTTGCTCCCCAGTATCGGTACGCTTCCATAATGACTTCCGTATCCGTCTGGTTTGTAAAAACTGCTCCTAACTTACTCAATTCTGTTTTTATTTCTATGTAATTATAGATCTCACCGTTAAATACAATCACATACCTGTGATCATGGCTATACATCGGTTGGTTTCCCTGCTCAGATAAATCTATGATCGACAGACGCCTGTGTCCAAGCGCAATATTCTTCTCACAGAACATCCCTTCTGCATCCGGCCCACGATGTGCAATTGCATCGATCATTTTTTTCAGCCGACTTCTTTCCACAGACTTTCCAGCATCTTTATATATAAATCCTGCAATTCCACACACTGATTACTCACCTCTTAAAATATTTTTTGCATTATACATATACATAAAAAATTTGAACAAACAGACTGCTTCTATATATTGAAGCTTTTTCAGCGGTCGGCTCTTTGTACAATAATACTGCTTGTTTCCATAGCAGTCGTATAGAATTTTGTTTTTGTAACTCAATTTATCAATGAAAAAGAACACACTTTCATGATCACGAAAATACGGAGAAGATGAAGGCACATATACTTCTTCAAAAAACATGCCTTCCAACTGCTGCATTCCCAGACTTTTATTTTGAAAATCACTGTTTCCAGAATCTACGAATATGACCTCATGATATTTTTTTTGATATTTTTCTATGCATCCGCTCTGTATATAGCAAAATACCTCACGATTCTGTCCCTTCAATTCTAAAAATAGTTTCTGCATAATTTCATCCGCTGCTGTCCGAAAGACCAATATATTTTTCATAGTATATCTTCCTCGTTTTATATAAGATTAAAAAAGTCCCTGATTTCTATCAGATTCTGACACATTTAAACAATTGTATTATTCAATAATACTTACTTTATTTTATATTCTTCCAGACCATCTTTACATTTTATATATTTTTTACTACATATCGCACAAGTAAAATCATCCGTCAGCCTCTCTCCACACTCACAGACCCATCCGATCTGCTTTGCAGGTACCCCAACCACTAATGCCTGGTCAGGAACATCACCTGCCACAACCGCGCCTGCACCGACAAATGCATATTTTCCCACTGTATGTCCGCATACAATCGTCGCATTTGCGCCTATGCTGGCACCTTCCCTGATCAGCGTCTTTTTATAATGATCTTTTCCTTTTGGATACCGGCTCCTGGGATTGGTGTCATTTGTAAACACACAGGATGGGCCGCAGAATACATAATCCTCAATCTCTACACCACTGTATACTGACACATTATTTTGTATCTTCACATGACTGCCGATTTTAACGCCTTCTGAAATATTTACATTCTGCCCAATCGTACATTCTCTGCCAATCACTGCATGTGACTGTATATGGCAGAAATTCCATACTTTTGTGCCGTCTCCAATCATAACATTCTCATCAACCTCAGAAGTCGGATGGATATAACAGCCTTTATGATCTTTCATTTCTGTCATTTCTCCCACTGCCAAACATTCCTCTCATATCCTCTGATGAAAAATCTTCTAATGGAAACTGTACCGGCATACCACTTTTCTGACTCTTATATACTGCCAACACCAATTCCAGTGCATCCCTGCCTGCCGCTGCATCTATATACGGTATACGGTCCTGCTCAACTGACTGCACCATATCGGCAAACAGCAGTGCATGTCCGTTTCCATATACATTGCTTGTCGGTTCTTTTAAGCACCGAAGTCTTTCATCATCCGGCTGCTCATCCCGAAACTGCCATACATCGATATTATTTGTGGAAGTGCCTCCTATTTTTACCGTGCCGTCCTCTCCAAATATGTACAGGCTTTCTTCCAAATTTTTCGGAAAGACATTCGTTGTGCCTTCTATCGTCGCAACTGCGCCATTTTTAAATGAAATAACTGCAAGCCCCACATCCTCTGTTTCCAGATACGGGTGATACTGCTGCCTCGTCTGCCCATATACTTCTGCAATATCATGACCGATCAGCCACCGCAGCAGGTCAATCCCATGTATACATTGGTTCATCAGCGCTCCACCATCATTTCGCCATGTTCCACGCCATGCTGCCTGATCATAATAACTCTGGCCACGGTTCCACCTGACATGTATCGATCCATGGGAAATCTTTCCAAACCTGCCCTCATCTATGGCGTTCCGCAGCGCCTGTATTGCCGGATTAAAACGGTTCTGGTGGCAGGCACATACTTTTACATGATACTGCTCCGCCAACGCCGCGATCCTGTCTGCATCCTGTATCTTCATTGCGATCGGCTTTTCGATAATGACATTAATCCCTTGCTCAATACAGTAGAAAGCGATTTCGGCATGACTGCCGCTTTCCGTAGCAATGCTTACCAAATCCGGCCTTTCATTCTGGATCATTTCCCGATAATCCTGATACCTATGTATATTGCCGTTGTCAGCCAGACCTGTTTTTTTCACTAGTAAATCGATATATCCAAAGTCTAAGTCACATAACGCACACAATTCTAAATTATTTTTAATGCATGCATGTATATGATTTACTGCAATCCTGCCGCATCCTATTAGCGCGTATCTCATATCCAACCTCCTGCCAGTCTGTCCCGTCAGCTTTATTTATAAAAGCTCTATATTGCTCCGATCTTTCACACTGCCCATCGCATTTTTCGTATCAAATACAGCATGTGCTGCCTGTGCAACCATCTGGTAGTCCACGTTTGTATGAGATGCAGTCACAACTACGATATCATAAGCCCTTACATCTTCTTCGCCTAGCTTTATCAGTCCGGCATGCTCTGTTCCTTTAAATCGGTATTTTACAATATAAGGATCATAAAAATCCACCTGACTGCCATATTTTTCAAATATCTCTATGACTTTTAACGCCGGACTTTCCCGATAATCATCAATATTCTGCTTATAAGCAACACCTAGTATCAGCACCTTTGCCCCATTTAAAGCCTTCTTATCTCTGTTTAAAATATTTCCGGCACGTTCTACGACATATTCCGGCATACGATCATTAATCATCATCGAGCTTTCGATCATAGATGTATGAAACCCATACTCCCTTGCTTTCCATGACAGATAGTAAGGATCTAGCGGAATACAGTGCCCGCCAAGCCCTGGCCCTGGATAGAATGCCTGATAGCCATACGGCTTTGTCTTCGCAGCATCGATCACTTCCCATACATTGATTCCCATTTTTTCACAGAGCATTGCCAACTCATTAATCAGCCCGATATTTACATTACGGTATGTATTTTCTAAAATCTTTTCCATTTCCGCGACTGCAGGAGAAGATACTTCTTTTACATCTCCGTCCAAAACTGCACGATACATATGCGCAATTACTTCCACTGCATCACTGCCGACCGCTCCCACCACTTTCGGCGTGTTTTTCGTTTTATAAATCAGATTGCCAGGATCTACCCGTTCTGGCGAAAACCCCAGATAAAATTCTTCCCCACACTTTAAGCCGGAGCCTTCTTCCAGAATTGGTTTGACCAGCTCTTCTGTTGTACCAGGATATGTGGTTGATTCCAACACAACCATCGTATTTTTCTTTAAGTATTTTGCAATCTGCACAGCACTATCGCGCACAAAGCTGATATCCGGCTGTTGGTGCGTATCCAGAGGCGTAGGCACACAGACTGCAATAAAATCCGTATCACATATTTCAGAAAAATCGGATGTGGCACGAAGCATTTTCGATTCAGTCAGCCTTTTCAAATCCGAGTCTACGACATCACCAATATAATTATGCCCTTCATTGACCATTGACACCCTGCCCTGCTGAATGTCAAAACCGACCGTCTTAAAACCAGCCTTCGCCTTTTCCACTGCAAGCGGCAGGCCGACATACCCGAGCCCTACCACACCGACCCTGATCGATTTTTCATCAATTTTTTTCAAGAGCATATTTTTCATGATATCTGTTCTCCTTTTAAATGCATGATCTATTTTATTGCTTGAAACCGGGACCGCAGCTATTTTTCAATAAGCCTGATCAGCCGTTTTGTAAGATTGCGGTATTCATAGCGTGCAATCTTTTTTTTGTTCAGGTCAGGCTGCAGCTTCTTGCCTTCTGCCCAGTCTTCATACTGCATTTTTATATATTCTTTTAATAATTTGATGTCCCGCTCGTGGTGCGACTGCTCATAGGCGATGCCGAGTCCGGTTTCACGCACCACAACAGCCAACTCATTATTTTCCACATCACCATGTATTACCGCAATCACCGGTTTTTTATGCTGCATATACTCTAAAATTTTCCCTGTGAGAGTCCCTACAGTCTGACACTTGTAGTCCCATATTGCCATTAACAGCATGCTGCATCCTGCCTGAATTCTAAGCGAATCTTTCCTGCTGACATTTCCAAAATCGACACACTGGTCCCCCAAATGATATTTCTCTGCCTGCGACCGGAAGATTTCAAATCCTGTCCCTGCATAATGAAATTCTATTTTATTCCCATCCATATTTTTTTCCCGGATTAATTCCCGCATGACCTTGAACACAACCGAGACATCTCGCATTCCGCCATACATTCTTCCCGTATATCCGATTACAAACTTATCCGCAGGATTTACATTTTTATAATAAGCCTTCTCTTCGTAATCAAAGCCGTTCGTAATGCAGTGCACCTTCTTCCTGCAGAACGGCGGCATCAGCCTGGCAATTCCTTTCGTCACTGTTACAATTTCATCGCATTTTATGCATGCCAGGCCCTGGTACAGCTTAGCCACTGGAGCAAAAAATACCGGATCAAAATTAAACAGGTATACAGGGTCCCGGAAATCTGCAATCCATTTGATTGATGCATTCAGACGCTTGAGATAGCCTCCTGCAAAATGCCCGAAATATCCCCCGTATGTCGTAAAACATACATCCACGTCATCTTTGGCCTGTCTTAAATATCCTTTCGAATTGTGGTATAAATTATGCTGTTTCATTATTTTCATCAGGTAATCAAATGTCCCCATAACCGGATGCTGCTTTTCAAACGGATAAAAAATAACCTGTCCAGCCTTCCTGTTATAGCGCATTCTGGATGAAACATCTGCAAAATGCCTTTCCCGGTAGTTTTTCGTCAGTTTTTGATATAAGCCGTCCAGTTTACAAATCCATTGGGAAAACTCCACATATTCTACCGGTATGCCTGCAACGTCCTGCTCCAGAATCTCATCCTGTATTTCAAGGTTCTTTTTTTCCACCAGGACCCGCACATCATAGCCATACCTTGCCAGATATTTGGCAAACTTAGAAACCCTTATAGAAGCAATCTGATTCTCTGGCGCATAATAATTGCATATCAACAAAACTTTTTTCATCTTTATAAAACCTCATCTTAATAAGCCTGTAATCTCATCGCTATTCAAAATGCATCTAATTTTAATGCGATGTCTCCAGTTAAAAGCACTCATCTTCCTTGAACATGTCTTGAATACGTTTCAGAATATAGGAGTGGATCTTCTGCCCGCTTGTCCCGTCCAGATTTTCAATGGATTGCCTAAACGATTCCATTCTATGTTTCCTCTTGTAATCACGGCCGTTTACCATATCTGCCACAAACTTTTCAAAATCCTCCGGCAGCTGATTCCATGCCAGAAACGGCCCGACATTTATAAAATAGATTTCACGGTAATCAAATGCATAGTATAAATTACTGGCAGGAGACGTTCCCCATATGACCATCGCAGCAGGCTTTCCCGTAACTGCATAGGAAAAGCAGAGCGAACTGTAATCCCCGATCATACAGTCCGACGCACACACAGCCGGCATATAATCGCTCATAAGATCTAATACAAAATCCGCCCGGCAACAGTATTTGTCTAAAAACTCCATATATTGTTTATATTTATGGGGACGCATTGACTTTATCGTTGTCTCCAGCAGCGGGTGCGGCCTGTAAATAACCGCCGTATGATACTGATCCAGCAGGCATCCGATAAACATGTCATACATTTCAATAATATTTTCCCACAGCAGATAGGAACCGACGCTGATACATACCAGAAAAACTTTTTTCCGCCCGCTGGTATTTCCGCTGCCAGCAGTCCTGCCCTCATCCGCAGCTTCTTCCTGATCAGCAGTCATTTCACAGTCTGTGTACTCTTTTTGACCTACAGTCCTTTTCCCTATGCACAGACCATCATTCTTTTCCTGCCCTATGAATTTCATCTCATCAGGAATTCTGCAGTCCTTCAAATGCCTGAATACATAATCAAACTTCGGGTTGCCGAGCACGGCGATCTTTTCCTCCCTATGCCTGTTCGCCGCCAGCAGCATCTTATGCACCTGTGACTGTGCAATAATGACATCCGCGCGGTACATGCCCGATGTCTGGCAGAACGACGCGGCACCCTCTGCCGATTCGTATACCCCGGGTATAGAATATGGGACGTATACTAGCATCTGCGTATATTTCTTCAGTTCGGCAGAATAAAACGCCGGATGAACGGAAGTCACATGGTTATACTGGTCATATGGATTATGTATATAAATCACATCCGGCATCAGCTGCCCCAGGTCGAGCACACTGCAGTCTGCCACATCCACATAGTCCGGCATCTGGTTTCCCTCATAATGCATTTCTCCAAATGACCCGTCTGAATTCTTGTCAAAATACGGGATGGGTGCCACATATGTAATACAGCACGGATCATCCTGCGCACAGAGCCAGACCGATTCCATAGAATCCCACATGCTTGCCTTATACGGCAGAAATAAAACCACATATTGAATCTCCGCCTCATCTAAAATCTCCTGTTTCAGCTTTTCTATGCTGTCCCTGACATCCTGTATGCAAAAACCGATAGAATCCCCGCCTGCGTCCATTCCTGCCGCCAGGGCTTCAATAGCCTTTTTGATACTATTTGTGTTTTCATGGTAGACCTGCCGGCGGCTGTCCGATACACTCCTGCACACAGCCTCTTCCACAGCTGCAAATGCCCGCAGGCATTCTGAAAGTATTACGGCTGCTGCCTCGCTGCCGGCAGTATTTATTTTATCAATCCCGCGCAGTACTGTAGCAATCAGCCCTATATACTGCTTCTGCTCTATTTTTCTCAAATTTATTTCCTCCGCAACCGCTTATCTGGCCCTGCCTGTGTTTTACCCACCGCAGCATTCCATTTCAGTCATGTTCAAACCGAAAACGTATGCGGGCATATTCATCCCCTGATTTATGAAATTCCAAAAGCTGCTGCTGTGATGCCCAGGAAAATCTATTATGATGTACAGTCACTGTATTTGCGCTCGTCTTATATGTATGGAATCCTGGTATCATCGGCGACATAAAATCAGATGGAAATATACTTGCGCCTTCAATCATCTGAAACTCGTCCTTCTGCTTCAGACCAAGCTCCTTAAAAACCGGCTCTTCCCGAATCGTATTTGTACGCATGTCAAGCCCGCCATCATTTTTTCTAAATATAAATGAGTCATATGCATCCAACAAACGGCTGACCACCTCCTGTCCTTTTATGCTGCCAAACCCTAATCCAGTGGCAACCCGGCCATAGCAGCCCAGACCATAAAAAGCCTTGTTATATAACATGTCATCAATATTTTTTATCAGTTCCACATCTGTATCAAAATAAATGCCTCCATACTGGCAGATTATATCAAGCCTGGCATAATCCGATACAAAACTGTATTTCCCTGCATCATAGGCTTCATTCATATATCTGTGTTTCGTAACATCATAATTGTCCTCATTCCACTCAATAATCTCATAATCCGGGCAGTACCTCTTCCAGCTGTCCATGCACCGGCGCATCATCTCCGTCATCGGGTTTTTGCCAAACCAGAAATAATGGATCTTTTTTGGAATCAGCGGCTGTTCACTGTGCCTTGCGGGCACGATCTTATCATGCACCATGTCGTACTTCATAAACGGATAAATATAACAGTGCATTTCATCCAGCTGCTTATACTGGTCCAGCTGCTCGATAATGGCCGCAAAATAATCACTTGTGATAATCAGCACCGTATCCTTGTCCGCAATCTCTGAAAGCTGCTGCGCCGAAATAATCTTCCGCGTCCTTCCATTCGGCAGCCTAAAATCCTTTCCGTGCTTTTTCTCATCGTTGTCAGCCAGATAGACAATCCTGTCCTCAAAATTGTATTCTTGGAATTCGTTGCACAGGCTCAGCGGCATGACGTAAGCCCCAAAGCATATGATCTTTTTATCCGCCGTCCTGCGTGCAAATTCATCAACTGTACAGTGTCTTAATTTCATAAATCTTCCCCCGTCTAGTATAAGGGAATCTGAAAAATGCCTTCCGAAATATAAGCCCCAAACTGCCTGCTTAAAGAAATTTAACGAAATATCCGCGGCTCATAAAAATCCAGGCTTCTGGAAATACGCCTGTCCATGAAAACCCAACAGTACCCGCTTTTAAAAGGCTGTGGGAACTCTTCCCGTGGAAAGTATTTTTCAGACACCCTCTGGTGCCCTGTCTGCCGGCCCGGCTCTTTCGATTCCAACGAACCTGTACCTGCCGGCATATATCCAATCTGTGTCTGCTTACCGCCGCAGGAATCAATTTATGCCTGCTGCTCCTTTTTCCTTTACTTCTTCTTTTACTTTTTTCTTCTGCTTCTTTTTCTTCTGCTTCTTTTACTTTTTTTCTTCTGCTTCTTTTTCTTTACTTTCTGCTATATAATTAATGATTCTTTCATAATCATCCAAATAATCAATCTCGGCCCAGAACCTGCCTTCCACATCCACGGTGAACACGTCCCTCTCCCTCCTGTCCGTGAAGGAATACAGGACGTTCTCCCACCACCTGTCATGCTGCTGGCTGCTGATCATCTTCTCCATTCTCTGTATGAAATGCGGAAGGAAATCCCTGCCGATCTTTGCCATTCCCACATATTCGCAGGTGCGCTCCTCCAGCGGCAGTCCCTTCCCGTATTTTTCAATACGCCCATCAAGCGCTGTGCGGAAAAAATAGTCCCCCTCGGCGATGCGGCTGTGGTCGATTGCCATCACGGGACTGCGGCTGTCATGGATGACCAGCTCTAGTATCTCGCGCGAAAAAAAGACATCGGCATTCAGCACCAGCAGGTCGTCATCCAGCTCACCTTTCGCAAACCAGAGGCTCGCAAGGCTGTTTGTAATGTCATAAAAAGGATTGTAGCAGTATGTAATGTGCTCCACGCCTGCAAGCGCCTCCCGGATCTTGTGTTCGCAGTAGCCTGTGCATACGATGCATTCCAGCCCTTCTGACTGCAGCAGCCCTACAGAATTTCGAATCAGCGGAATGCCGTCCACCGGCAGTGTCGATTTTGGGACCATCTCAACATTTCTGGCTATCCGTGTCCCCCTTCCGGCCGCCAGCAAAACTGCTTTCATCTTTTTGTGTCCTCCCTGCGCTTTATTTATAATCTTTGTCTGCAAAAATTATGCTGTTTGTATTTCGATTGTAATTTTATTTATACATATCTAAGATTTCGTTCTGCAGGCCACTGCAGATACTTGCCTGCCTGTATCATTTTTATAAAATAAGGCACATTGGTTGCCCTTTCGGACAATGCAGATTGTACTGCTTCGCTCCCTGCTACATCATGCATCACATGTTCACAAGGTCCTGGCATACCCAATACACAGCATATGCTGCCTTCTAATGCCGTCTGTTATTTTTATATCATGGCCGCACCGCCCAGTCCTTTCGGTAAAATTCCGCCGGAAAGCGAAATTCATCTAAGCTGACGTCCTTATGATCTATTCTGACTCCCCGCGTTTCTTGGCATTTCTGGCGGTGTTTGTTTTCTCATTTTCTCGAAAGCCGCATCTGGGGCAATAAAATATGCCGTCTGCCTTTGTGCCGTCTGCTCCGCAGCTGCTGCACTCGCTGCTGATTCCTCTGCCAAATACTTCTATTATTTCCACAGACTCCTGACGGCATTTCTGCTCCAGCCTTTTTCTGATGTATCCACGCTGCCACATCGTCACGGCGTAATTAATATGCCTGCTGACTCCTCCCGACTGCGGCTTTGGGAGCTTTGGCAGATAAACCGTGCGCGGTTTTTCGGTTTCAATAAAACGATTCAGCTCGTGATTGATATAACTATGCAGCTGTTCTTCAAAACGCCGTTTTTTTGCAAAATATTTCTTGCGCCCGGGATTATCCTTGCGGTTTCGCTGATAGCTGGAGGTCTGCTTGCGTACCCAGTCGGCATAGGCAGACTGATATTCTCCCAGCTCTTCTCCGTAGGCATGGCCTTCATCTGTCGTCAGCATTGTAAACATGCCTGCTGCAAGCCCAACCCGCTTTTCATAATCTGCATGAATACGCACATTGACATCTAAAGGAACGCGGATTTCAATGCCTGCACGTTCTGGATAAAGCCGTACGGTCAGCTGGCGCTTATACTGGCAGCTGTCTGTCAGAGGCACAAAAATACGCTTTCTCTTTTCCTTTGCAGATATATATATGCCGTGGTCTGCATAGCGGTAGGCACGCTCTGTCATTGTAAAAACCGTCCTGCTGTCTGTATGCAGCTTTACATGCTTTTTACGGACTTTGCGGCACAGCCACCGGCACAGTCTGCCCTCATCTGTTTTTGCTGCAAGCGCCTTATATTTTTCATTCATCTCTGCCGGCAGCTTAACCGGACAGTCATTCAGCACCTGCTCAAATGCTTTGCTGACCTTTAAAATAAATCTTAAAAAGTGCTTTTCTTCCTGTGTAAAATGTTCATTCTGATTTACAAGCTCCTGTACTGCCGATTTTGTCCGCGTCCACTGGCTTTTGATATCTCCCAGAGCATCAAACACAGCCAGATAAAAGTATACAGACGGCATATTCAGCTCTTCCCTGAGGCCGCTTTTCGTCATTTCATTCTGTATGGTATAGCCCGGATAGAGCTTAGAAAGGCTGCGTATCCCGCCATAACGCTGATAGACATAATTTTTTACGGCACAGTAATCATCTGCGATCTCCATAAGACGTTTCAGATCTGTCTTAGAAACAGCCTCTTTATTAATCTGGCATACAGTCCTGCATAGCTTCTGCTGCGGCATTTTGATCCTTTCCTTTTCCTGTAAAATGTCCCGGCGCATATCTATCCAGCTCAGATCGGCTTATGATTGCTCAGACCAGCTTATGATTGCTTGTCTCAAAAAGTATACTTTTTGAGACCCTTTTATTTTTCTGAAACAATCTACATTCTAATATAATATCGTCAAAAAGTCAAGAAACTTAACCCCGTTTTTTTGGTAATTCTGTTCAAAAAAAATTTAGTTTCAAAAAGTATACTTTTTGAGACCCTTTTCTATTTTTGACAACGGAAAATCACACTATATGAATATTCTATTGTTCATGACAACAGAATGTTCTCGCAGCATGATTTCTGTTGTTCATGACAACAGAAAATTCACACAGCGTGATTTCTGTTGTATATATTATTTTATCTATAATTTTATTTATTATTTTATTTTTATTTTATTTATTATCTATAAATGAGCAAATATAGAAATTTGCACAAAACTACCCTACCAATTTCAAA
>CAJUHV010000039.1 GCA_910586445.1 uncultured Eubacterium sp. | reverse complement strand
ATTTGGGATAAATTCTCCACCAAGTGTGAAGCACATCTCACGGAAAGCATTTTTTAAACACGCTCTAGAGAGTATTTGAAATACAATTAGTATCTGCATTTTGCGGGAAGGAGGAACGATCAGATTTTTTGGCAGGAGGAAGGATTTTGTGATTGATGAGTTTTTATTAATACAAAAGATGAAGCAGGGCGATGAAGAGGCTATTGACCGATTTATCCGCAGATATTATGAAGAAATATTAAAATACTGCAGCTGGCGCTGCTTTGATGCCGGGTATGCGGAAGATCTGGCACAGGAAACGTTTGTCCGTTTTTTTGCGAGCCTGTCTGATTATAGGTGCCGGGGAAAGACGAAAAATTACTTATATCGGATAGCAGGCAATCTGTGCAAAGACTTCTACAGGGAGAAAAAAGAACTTCCTGTGAAGGACGAGGAGCTGGAAAAAAGCGGCGTGCCGGATACGATGGATCATATTTTAGATAAAGTAATGGTCGAAGAAGCAGTAGGAGCGCTGTCTGCTGAGTTTCAAGAGGTGATAGTATTATTTTATTTTCAGGAAATGAAGCTGCTTGAGATCGCGGATGTGCTGAAAATCAGCCTTCCGCTTGTCAAGTATCGGTTAAGGCAGGCCCGAAAGCAGCTGGAGCAGAATATGAGAAAGGTATGAGTATGGGTGCAGGCCGAAAGAGCAGTCAAAGAAGCCGAAGGGAGGCATGTTTATGAATCTAGAAGACAGGCTGGAAAACTATAAGGAGCAGAGCAGGATCAATATACGGGAAGAACATGTTCTGGACACGATTCGAAAGTCACAGGAGATATTTTACGCAAAAGAGCAGGAGCAGCTGCTGACATACTGGGAGTTTTTATGGACGCAGTTTCGGCTGGTGAAGAAGAAATGGTGGATCTGTCAGCTCTTTCTGCTGTTTTTTGTGTATATGCTGCTGCCAGAATCCGAAGATCCGTATTTTTTCCGCAGCGGGATGGGGATTGCAGGCGTTTTATTTGTCATATTGATTATTCCAGAGCTTTGGAAAAATAAATCTTATCAATGTATGGAAATAGAAGGCACTGCCTATTATTCTCTGCGTCAGATTTATGCGGCGCGGATTCTGCTGTTTGGCATGATGGATCTTTTGATGCTGACAGTATTCAGCATGGCTGCGCATGAATGCATGCATATTACAATCGAGGAGTATATCGTGCAGTTTCTGCTGCCGATGGCAGGTGCAGCGTGTATCTGCTTTGGGCTGCTGTGCAGCAGATATGCAGTGAGCGAAGGGGTATCGATTGTACTTTGTGTTGTATGGGGTGCCGTCTGGTGGCGGGTAACGGCCAATGAGGTGATTTATCAGTCAATCCAGATGCAGGTATGGTTTGCGCTGCTTATGGCGGCAGCTGTATTTATCGCAGCAGCGGTCTATAAGACAATGAACCAGTGGAATTTATGCTGGGAATCATTAAAGAAAGAAATTCATAGTATTTGATTTAAAGGAGGGCGAATGCCAATGGAATTAAAAATAGCGGGCCTGACCAAACAGTTTGGGGACTTCCAGGCAGTAAATCATATAGATGCCAGCCTGACATGCGGTGTTTACGGTCTTTTGGGAGTCAATGGTGCAGGCAAGACAACACTTATGCGTATGCTGTGTACACTGCTTAGGCCGACGAACGGCAGCATTACCTTTGATGGCAGGGATATTTTTGAAATGGATGCGGATTATAGAAAAGTGCTCGGCTATCTGCCGCAGGATTTCGGATTCTATCCTGAGTTTTCTGTGGAGGATTATCTGTATTATATTGCGTCGATCAAAGGAATCCGCCGTGCAGCAGCAGGAAAAATTGTAAAAAGCCTGATTGGAAAAGTAGGGCTGCAGAAAGCCGCACATAAAAAGATGAGAAAGCTCTCCGGCGGCATGAAGCGCAGGGCAGGGATTGCGCAGGCAATGCTGAACGATCCGCAGATACTCATTTTGGATGAACCGACAGCTGGACTTGATCCAAATGAACGCATCCGGTTCCGCAACCTGATCAGTGAAGTGGCCGAAGAGCGGCTGGTACTTTTATCCACGCATATCGTATCGGATATTGAGTACATTGCCAATGAGATTCTTTTGATGAAAGCCGGACAGATTGTGCACAGAGGTACGGCAGGGGAATTGATCGATTCCATGACAGAATCCGTATGGAAATGCTGTGTCCATAAATCGGATGTGGCAGCATTGATGAGTCAGTATAAAATCTCAAATATGAAAACGGACGCACATGGCGTGGAGCTGCGGATTATATCAAAAGAAATGCCGATACAGGATGCCGTGATGGAAGAACCTTCGCTTGAGGATGTATTTTTATATTATTTTGGAGAAAAGGCAGGCGGTAATGATGATGAGATATGAATTAAAAAAGATTTTTTTAAAACCAGTAAATAAAATTGTATTTTTGATACTGTTTATTGTGACAATTACTGCGGGTCTGCTTACGATCCGGGACGTGAGATATCTGAAAGAAAACGGAGAACATATTTCCGGCACTGCGGCGGCACGTGAACTGAAAAAAGCAAAAAACTCCTGGCGCGGAGAGCTGACCGAAGACCTGTTAAAGCAGGTGATCAAAGAAAATGAAAAGATGAGAAAAGGGATCAAGCCGCAGGAAAAATATGAAAATGAAAGTGATTATTGGAATGCGCAGGATGCAGCCTTTCAAAAAACACAGGGCATTATGGACATAAAGCTTATGATCAGCAGGGCATTTTCAGATCCAGATAATTATGATTATTATAAGGCGGACAATGTAAAGGCCGGTGAGGTCGGCGCATTTTATGAGCGCAGGGTGTCTAATTTGAAGAAATGGCTGGATACGACAGAGGAACATTATTCCTTTGCCCAAAAGAAGTTTTTGATCGGGCAGTATGAAAAGCTGAAAACGCCGTTTTTCTACGAATATGCTGACGGCTGGAAGGCACTTTTGGATTCTCAGTATCTGCCGACGCTTATGACGATTATTGTTGTAATAATCGGATTTTTTGTGGCAGGCATCTTTTCCGATGAATTTCAATATAAGGCAGATTCGATTTTCTTTTCGTCAAAGCTGGGGAGGGGACGGGCAGTAGGTGCCAAACTAGGTGCCGGATTTGTAACAGTGACGGCGGTGTACTGGGGAGCTGTCGGTCTGTATACATTATTCGTACTATGTACCTTAGGATTTGGAGGTGCAGGCTGTGCGATACAGACCGGAAACAATTGGGAAAGCTTTTACAATATATCCTACCTGCAGGAGCTTCTGCTGACAGCGATAGGCGGATATATCGGGAGCCTGTTTATACTAATCCTTGCAATGCTTGTATCTGCCAAAAGCCGTTCGACTGTGTTTGCGATTACAATACCATTTGCTCTGTCATGCGTGCCGATGTTTCTGGGCAGGGTTCCGCTGCTTACACGCATTATGACATTGTTTCCTGATCAGCTGCTGAGGGTGAATAAGGTTTTGGAAGACTTTATTCTGTATGAGATCGGAGGCAGGGTTATAGGGTATATTTTTGTCTGCATGGTGCTGTATCTGGTACTTTCTGTTGTGCTGCTGCCGGTGGTGTATGGGGTTTATAAAAGGACACAGATTAAATAAAATATGTAATGTGAGTCCTGTTTCATTAGGGAAATGAAGGATCTAATATAGAAAACATGCATGTGAACTTTATTTCATTAGGGAAACGAAGGATCTGATAATATGGAAAGCATGCATGTGAACTTTATTTCATTAGGGAAACGAAGGATCTGATAATATGGAAAGCATGCGTGCGGAAATTATCTTATTAGGGAAACGAAAGAACTTATAATAATAGTAAGCATACATACGAACATTCTATTATCATGAATGAATAAAAGTCTCAAAAAGTATACGTTTTGAGACTTCATTTTTTTCAGATATTTGAAAATTATTTTAGTGTAAATTGTACAAAATTTCAAGCGGAAATCAAATAATTTTTTTGTTGATCTGCCATATAAAGCGCAGGTTTCAAAAGGTATACTTTTTGGAATCTGCACAAAGAAAATATGATTTTAAAAGAAAACATATCTTGATCTTATAATATTTTTGTGGTAAATTAATTAGGTGCGGGGCTTGGTTGTTGCGATAAAACATTAATGTGTTAATGCGGCAAAATGTTGGCGTGATGTGATTATGCAATATATTAAATTTGTACAGAGCATATCCGCGACAGGCAGGATGTCCTATGGGCGTTAGAGCGTGGTTGAAAAATCATTCCCGCGATCTGCCCTCCCACTTAGCGGATCATTCAGCCCTGATATAAGCAACACAGCCTGTTATATTATGCCCTGTGGGTATGCCTCATAAAATAGGTATAAATTCTCCCACATCATCTTGGACATTAGAGCGTGTTTGAAAAATGCTTTCCGTGAGATGTGCTTCACACTTGGTGGAGAATTTATCCCAAATTTATGAGGCATAGCGGGCTATGTTGATTAAATTTGGGATAGATTCTCCGCTAAGTGGGGAGTGCAGATCGCGGGAATGATTTTTCAAACACGCTCTAGTAGTCCAAGAAGCTTGAAGTGTGAAGAACATCTCGCGGAAGGTATTTTCTTAACACACTCTAGAATCTTAAAATCGTAAGGGGATGAATGCTGTGGAAAAGCAGAAGGAGTAGAGCTGACCGCTGTGTACGGCAGTCTGTGCAGCCTTTGATCTGGCGCATGCATGGGCAGGACAAGATAACAGAAAAAATATAATTATAATTAAAAGAAAAGGTAGATGAAAGATGTTTAAAAGAATACTATGTGCAGCATGTGCAGCAGTCCTTGCGGCGGGATTTCAGATGCCGCCGGTTCTGTCTGGATATGCAGCAGAAAATACGAATGTTAAAAATGGTCTTGTGAATGAAGATGGATACTGCTTTTACTATGAAGATGGAGAGCCGGTGACAAATAGCTGGATTACAGTAGAGGATGATACCTATTATTTTGGCAAGGATGGAAGGGCAGCTGTCGAAAGCTGCAAGGTCAAAGGAACATATTATGTATTTGACCAGGAAGGAAAGCTGCAGCAGCCGTCTGGCACAAAGATTGTGAAGGTAGAGGCAGAAAACGGAAAAGTTAAAAAATATTATGTAAATAAGGATGGAAAGGCAGTAAGCGGCTGGTCTAAGGATAAAAATTATTATTTTGATGAGACTGGAGAGATGGTTACGGGGATTGTTGTAATCAAGGAAAAATTTTACTGCTTTAATGCAGGAGGTAAGTATAATAAAACCAAAACGCAGAAGATACGCAAGGCTGCGGGCTATGAAAAACCGCTTGCTGCTTTGTTAAAATATATTGGGAAACCGAAAAAATCAGAGTATTATACAAGCTGTTATGGTAATGGAAAAGATGGTATTTTGACCTATGACGGCTATAATGTATATACATTTAAGCCGGTAAGCGGCGAAGAAATCTTTATGGGAGCAGAATAGGAGGATAAAATGTTAAAGAAGAATTTTATTAACAAAACAAGGATTGCAGTTTTGCTGCTTGCTTTCTGCATTATAGCAGGGATATGTACGAGCACGGTGCAGGCTGCAGCAGGCGGGCAGCTGAATGAAAAGGTGACGCAGATTGTCAATCAAAAAGTGAAATCGAGTGACAGTGCAAAGAAGAAACTGAAAAAATTGTTTACATATGTGCAGAAGCAGTATGATTACGGACGCAAAGTCGGATTTGAGGCTTACAGTGGCTGGGAAAAAGATTATGCTTTAGAAATGTTTGAACAGAAAAAAGGAAGCTGTTATCATTACGCAGCGGCATATGCATTTCTTGCAAAAAAGGCAACGGGCTGCAATGTGCGGATCGGTGTAGGACAGGCAGACGGATTCAGCGGCAATATGCAGCCGCATGCATGGGTAGAAGTGGAGCTGGATTCTAAATGGTATATTTGTGATCCAAATATGGATAAGTATGCGGCAAATTCATCTAAGAAATATTGTCTGAAGAAAAGAAACAGCTTAAAGAGTACGTATAACAAGTTTAAGGATACAAAATATTATAATGCTGCTTTCTGATTTTAGAACATACAGAGGCTGTCGTGTTGGGCGGAATTGATACAGTATAGAGTGGTTTTCAAGCGGAAACAAGCTTTATTTGTATGCTTTATCTTTCAAACGGCAGCTTTTTTCCGTGTATAAAGTAGTGAGCAGTATTTTGTTAAAAAAATAGATGCGCATTAAGCGCATGGAGTTTAGGAGAAACACAGATGGTATTTAGTTCTCTTGTATTTATAAGTATTTTTCTTCCGGCTGTAATGATTTTGTATTGGCTGCTGCCGTCAATCAGGTGCAGGAATTTCCTGCTTTTGGCATTCAGCCTGCTGTTTTACGCATATGGAGAACCTGTTTATGTGTTTTTAATGATTGTGTCGGCATTTTTTAATTATATATGTGCATGGATGATGCAGTGTATGGACAGGAACCGCAGTCTGATTCTGACGGCAGCTGTATGTATTAATCTAGGTATGCTTGGAGTATTTAAATATGCGGCTTTTTTTACAGAGAGCCTAAATGCTGTTACCGGGCTTAGCATACCAGTAGTACAGGTGGCGCTGCCTGTAGGGATTTCTTTTTTTACATTTCAGGCGATGTCTTATGTGATCGATGTTTATCGGAAAGAAGTGCAGGCGCAGCGTAATTTTGTGCATATTCTTTTGTATATTTCACTGTTTCCGCAGCTGATCGCGGGGCCGATTGTAAAGTATCACGATATTGAATCAGAAATCATAAGCCGCAGCTGCAGTGCCAGGGAGGCAGCGCTTGGAATCCGCCGCTTTATTGCAGGACTTGGCAAAAAAGTACTGATTGCCAACTATATGGGTGTCATTGCAGATACGCTGTTTGCCTCGCCGCTGGAGCACATTAATATTTTCGGAGCATGGCTTGGGGCGGCCGCATATATGCTTCAGATCTATTTTGATTTCAGCGGATACAGTGATATGGCAATCGGCATAGGCTGGATGTTTGGGTTTCATTTTAAAGAAAATTTTAATTATCCATATAGATCTGTCTCAATCAGGGATTTTTGGAGAAGGTGGCATATTTCTTTGTCCGGGTGGTTTCGGGAGTATCTGTACATACCGCTTGGCGGCAATCGCAGGGGGAAAGCCAGGACATGTATGAACAAGCTGATTGTATTCGCTGCGACAGGCTTGTGGCATGGAGCGAATGTGACGTTTTTGTTCTGGGGACTGTATCATGGAATGCTGCTGATGATCGAAGAGTATGTTCCTTTGTTCCGCAGAGAATGCAGCGGATGGAAAAAAATATTTGGGCATTTGTATGTAGTTTTGGCAGTTATGATTGGATTTGTTTTTTTCCGTGCGGATAGCCTGAGCCAGGGTGTCTGCTGGGTGTATAAAATGTTTGCAGGCATGCAGTTTGGACATGCAGCTATGCAGCTGGTGCTGTCACTGCTGACGCCAGTTCATCTGGCGGCATTTGCGGCAGGTATGATTGCCTCCGGGCCGTTGATGAAAAGAAGCGGTCAGGCGAAAGCCGTGGAGGGAGCCTTATGGCCGTTATCCATTGCACTGCTTTTGGTCTGTATGATGAACCTTGCCGGCAGCACATATAATCCGTTTATTTATTTTAGATTTTAATTTTTGAAAGCTGGTAAAATAGCAGCAGGGCAGAGAAAAGGAATGATTATAAGGCAGTCGGAAAAAGATTATTAAGATAGACGAAAAAAGAAAAGGAATGATTATAAGGCATGCGAAAAACGAAAAAGAACCATAACAAGGCAGCCGGAAAAGGGATTATAAAAAACAGACAAAAATATTAGGAAGTATTATAAAGGACAGGCAGACAAAACGAGAAACGGCATAGAAAGGTGATTGTAAAGAACGGGCAGACAAAACGAGAACGGATAAAAAGGTGATTGTAAAGAACGGGCAGACAAAACGAGAAACGGCATAGAAAGGTGATTGTAAAGGACGGGCAGACAAAACGGGAAACAGAACGATAAAGGCAGGCAGAAATGAGGAAGGAACGATAAAAAGCAGACCAATGAAAATGAAACAGATGGATCAGATAGAACAGATGGATCAGATAGAACAGATGGATCAGACAGGCCAGAAACAGACAGGCCAGAAACAGACAGGCCAGAAACAGACAGGCCAGAAACAGACAGGCCAGAAACAGGCAGGTCAGACAGGTCAGATAAAACAGATATACAAAAAACAAGCATCCGGCCCCAAAAGAATGGCATGGATGTATCGGGTGTATATAGCAGTATTTCTGCTTATATGTCTGGTACCGTCGGCCGGCCTGTTTTTTGCAGGAGAAGAGCAGGCGTCTGAAAATAGGGAAAAAGCGCAGTTTCCTGTGCTCTCAGATGAAAACGGCATAAATGTGCATTACCTGAGCAGGGCCGGAGAGTGGTTCGAAGATCATTTTGCGCTGCGAAATGCATGGGTAAGCGGATATGCTCTGCTGACAGGAAAGGGATTCGGCGTATCCTCGCAGGAAAATGTGATTGTCGGAACGGACGGCTGGCTTTATTATAAGGATTCGCTGAAGGATTTCCAGGGATCGGAGCTGATGACCCGCAGACAGATTTTTAATGTGGCGCATTCTATGTCTATGATTCAGGCATTTGCAAAAGAGCATGGAGTGAAGTTTGCGTTTACAATCGCTCCGAACAAGAATTCTTTGTATGGTGAAAACATGCCCTATTATTATCAGGGATACCGGACGGGAAAGAAAAATCTGGATCAGCTGAAAGCGGAGCTGGAAACCGAAGGTGTTCATTATGTGGATCTATATGGTATGCTGCGCGAGGAGGAGCAGGCTTTGCATCATCTGGATCAATTGTACCATAAGAGGGATTCACACTGGAACAATGAAGGTGCAGCATTGGCTGCAGGAGTCGTATTATCCAGCCTGGGACAGGCGCATGCATCCTATGCAGACAGGGAGTATGAGGTGCGCAGGGATTTTGCGGGGGATCTGGATAAGATGCTTTATCCGTCAGCCGTTTCCTTGGAAGAAGAGATCTATTATGAGCCAATGCCGCAGTTTTCATATATCGGGGAAGTGGGAAGTAATTTTGACCCCAAAATATCTACCAGTGCAGATGGCGAGGGGAGCCTTGTGATGTACCGGGATTCTTTTGGAAATGCGCTGCTGCCGTATATGGCGGAGGCATTTGAAAGCGCATATTTCTCACGGGCGCTGCCGTATTATCTGCCGGACTTAGAGGAGCATAAGGCAGATGCTCTGGTCATTGAGCGGGCGGAGCGTTTTCTGCCGGATATGGCAGGCGAGGTGCCTTATATGGAGGCACCGTCCGTAAAAGCCGAAGAGCTGGAGGAGGCACGGGCCGTAGGAATGACAGATCTGGAAACAGCGGTGCAGGGAGATTTTGTAAGGATTACAGGAAAGATTCCGATGGAAAGCTTAAAGGATCATTCAAGAATTTACATAAATGTAAATACAAAAGACTGCTACGAGGCATTTCCGGTATCTTATAAAGACGGGCAGGAGGGATTTTCCATGCTTTTGTCCAAAGAGTGTTTGAATGAAACAGACAATGTTTATGAACTATATTTATCCGAATAAATTTGAGGAGGGGACTAACTATGAGAAAGAAAAATAGGACAGCAGTACTGGCTCTGCTTTTGGCAGCAGGCATTGCGGCAGCAGGATGTGGAACAAATCCGGCAGATGAAAAACAGGATGGACAGACGCAGACAGACGGCGGCGCAGATACAGGTACAGAAAAAGGGTCGTCAGCACAGGATAAGGAGCCAGCTGCAGGCACAAATGCAGGCGGCGCAGATACAGGTACAGAAAAAGGGTCGTCAGCACAGGATGAGGATTCAGCCGCAGGTACAAAAACAGGCGGCGAGGCTGCGGATACGGAGACTGATTCAACAGCGCAGGCAGGAGATTCAGCCGCAGGCACAAATACGGGAGACGCAGGTATAGAAAATGATTCATCAGCACAGGACAAGGAATCTGCATCAGAGACAGAAGGCGGTGAGACTGGTGTGAAAGACAGCGGTTCAGAAGAGAAGACAGAAATCAGGCGGGAGGATTATCCTGACTGTGACGGCAGCGGGCATGGGTATGTTGAGATCTATTATTCAGACGGCACAGTGGAAACGGAGGAATATTAGGCGTGGGAAAAAGAGGATTGAGAAGGTCCATTGGTAAAAAATCCGCGCTGCTTCAGATTGTGCTTGCATCTATACTGGCATGTGCAGTGCCTTCTAATGCACAGGCGGGTATCTCATCGGGTGAATTCACTGCCGATACGGAAATGAGTGAGGCTCAGGATAATACGGACGGAATCTTAACGCCGCAGGAGGAAGGTGCAAGTGAGAATGACAGCGGGTCGAAATGGCAGGAAAAAAATAACGGATTTTATTATTATGAAAACAAAAAAGCAGTGACAGGCCTGTGTGAGATAAATGGAAAATTTTATTTATTTAACAAAAAAGGCAGGCAGCAGAATGGATGGCAGAAATATAAGGATGGTTATTATTTTTTTCATACAGCCAATGGAAAAAAGGGATATATGGCTGTTTCTGAAAAAGTAAACGGCATAAGGCTGGCAAAAGATGGAAAGGCGGTTCTGACAGCAGAAAGCAGGACAAAGCTAGATGTCCTGATCAAAGCGAATGAGATTGTGCAGAAGGCAACAAAGCCTGCAATGGACAAGGCAGAAAAGCTGAGAAAGAGCTTTGACTATCTGCTGAGTCACTACAAATACCGCGGATCACCGGATTTTGAGAATTCCAGCAGGTGGGAGCAGGAGTATGCTATGGCTATGTTTAAAGAGGGACATGGAAACTGTTATGCGTATGGAGCAGCGTTTGCATTTTTGGCCAATGCTGTCGGGTATAAAGAATGCTATGCGGTTTCCAGCGGAGGGCATGGCTGGGCAGAAGTAAATGGGAGAGTTTATGATCCTTCCTGGAGCCTGATTGATAAAAGGAATAGCTATTTTGGTGTCAGCTTTGATTTGAGCGGTAAGGGCGGAAGACCGAATTACAAAAGAGCCAGAAGGTATGTTGCAAAAATATAGATGAATACGGACTGTTAGAATACGATTGGTGCTTTAAAAATTAGGAGAAAAAGGAATGAGAGCAAATAGATGGAGACGGCATATTCTGCAGCTGGCTGCGGCCGTGTGGGTTCTGGGCAGCTGCAGGATATCTGTCATATCTGCTGCCGGAGTGCAGGAAATAGGTCTGAATAGCGGACAGTCAGGTACGCAGGTGACAAACCCTGCCGGGTGGGCCGGATTAGTAGAAATAGAAGGCCGGGTATATTATATTTCACCTGAGACAGGAGAAAAGCAGACAGGCTGGCAGGAGCTGGAAGGCGGAAAGTATTTCTTTTCGCTGGAGACCGGTGAAATGCAGACAGGGATTGTAGGCGTAGAAAGCGAGCGGTATTATTTTCAGCCGCAGACGGGGCAGATGCAGACAGGCTGGCAGGAAATCGACGGCGGACGTTATTATTTTTCGACAGAAGACGGCAGAATGAAAAGCGGCTGGCAGGAAATCGACGGCAGAAAGTATTATTTCCAGCCACAGACGGGACAGATGCAGACGGGCTGGCAGAAGATCAGCGGCGAGCGTTATTATTTCTCGGATGTGATCGGCAATATGCTGACCGGAAGGCAGGAGATAAACGGCAGTGTTTATTTGTTCGGCTCGGACGGAATTTTAAATACATCTGGCTGGAGCAAGAGCGAGGGCAGGAGTTATTATTCCGGCTCGGATGGGGCTTTAAAGTCAGGATGGCAGAAGATCGGCGGAAAGAAATATTATTTTTCGCCGCAAAATTACAGTATGCTGACCGGGAACCAGAAAATAGACGGCTCTTATTATATATTTGATGAAAAAGGACGGCTGGCCAGATCGGACGATCTGCAGCTGGTAACGGTGGGGCAGCGTATTTATCTGGCCCAAAAAGACGGAAAAGCTGCCGGAGGATGGCATATTCTTAAAAACAAGCTGTATTTTGCCTCAAAGACAGGCAGGGTAAAGCAGAATACGTCCTATCAGGGGATTCCGTTTACAGGCAGCGGGGCAGCGAAAAAGAACCATCTGAATGCAAAGCTGAAAATCAAGGCTATGAAGGTGCTTGCATCTATTACAAAGGCGGACATGTCGTCCAGCCAGAAGCTGAATGAGATCTGGGCATATATGTCCGGGAAGAATTTTCGGTATGCAGTGAAATATCCTGATCTGAATGCAAAAGACTGGCAGAGAGAGACAGCTTATGACATGCTCAGTACCCATTCGGGCAACTGCTATAGTTTTGCCTGCGCATTTGCTGCGCTGGCAGAGGAGGCAGGATATAAGCCTTATATTATATGCGGCAGGGTACGCGGCTCAAGGGACCGGGCAGCAGATGGATATACGCGCCATGCGTGGGTAAGGATTGACGGAAAGCATTATGATCCAGAGGCCCAGTTCGCGGGGTGGCTGAGAGGTGTTTATGCAAGAAGCAGCTATCCGGTCTCACATACAGTGCAGGATATCGTAGCATATTAAGGAACGACGAACGCCGCGGGGATTTTATGGAGCGGTAACAGACAGGGCAGCGGGATAGTCAGTCCTTCACAAAGGGATAATGGCGGAGATTCGTTTATTCCAAAAGCGGCCGCTCTCGCCGCAGCTTCTGTGGCAAAGCCTTGTCCCCAGCTTTGATCGGCATAGCGGCGGGAGATTTCCGCAGCAGTTTTCTTTATAAATCCGTCTAAATTGATTCTTTCAATTACCTTTTTGCGCCCCCTTTTCTTCTACACGCCATGTAAAAACAAGTCCTTGATATTTCAAAGTATTCCTTAATATCTTCCCTTTTAAATGGGCGGAGCATAAGCCGCTCCGTCTCAAGGCATGGAACACAGTCAAAATAAAAAGCAGACCGTGCGTCATGTTCATTCCGAAAACGGTATCGAAACGTCCACAGGGCGGCTTAGTAAAACCCGGCATTGGCAGGCTTGACAGATTGGGGAGGGTATTATAAAATTACGGGAGCTGGAATGGATATCCATGACAGCTGGTAAAAGATACATGAATTGGAGGAACGTACCGTGGCAGATTTACGTCAGGAGATAGAAAAAAGAAGAACATTTGCAATCATATCCCACCCGGATGCAGGAAAGACGACTTTAACGGAAAAGTTTCTGCTGTACGGCGGAGCCATTAATCTGGCTGGTTCTGTAAAGGGAAAGGCGACAGCAAGACATGCAGTATCCGACTGGATGGAGATTGAAAAGCAGAGGGGTATTTCGGTTACTTCATCTGTGCTGCAGTTTAACTACAATAATTATTGCATTAATATATTGGATACGCCCGGGCATCAGGACTTTTCGGAAGATACCTACCGGACATTGATGGCCGCAGATTCTGCGGTCATGGTTATAGACGGATCAAAAGGCGTAGAGGCACAGACGAGAAAGCTGTTTAAAGTCTGTGTAATGCGGCATATTCCGATTTTTACATTTATCAACAAAATGGACCGTGATGCGAACGATACATTTGAATTATTAGATGAAATCGAAAAGGAGCTTGGAATCGCGACCTGTCCGGTAAACTGGCCGATTGGATCAGGCAAGGCATTTCGGGGAGTATATGACCGTAATACAAAAAGAGTAATGATTTACGCAGATACATTAAAAGGAACAAAGGAAGGCACGCAGCGTGAGCTCGATATTGATGATCCGGCATTAAAGGAAGAAATCGGTGCGCAGTCATACAGCCAGCTGTCAGATGAGATTGAGCTGCTTGACGGTGCCAGTGCGGAGTTTGATCAGGAGCTGGTTACAAAAGGTGAGCTGTCTCCTGTGTTTTTTGGCTCTGCACTGACAAATTTCGGTGTAGAGACGTTTTTAAATCATTTTTTGAAAATGACTTACGCGCCTCTGCCAAGAAAATCGGACGCAGGGGAAATCAGCCCGTTTTCGGAAGATTTTTCTGCATTTGTGTTTAAAATTCAAGCAAATATGAATAAAAATCATCGTGACCGTGTCGCATTTATGCGGATCTGTTCCGGCAGGTTTCATGCCGGCATGGAAGTAAGGCATATGCAGGGCGGCAGGGATGTAAAGCTGTCGCAGCCGCAGCAGCTGATGGCGCAGGAGCGCAAAATTATTAAAGAGGCATATGCCGGAGACATTATCGGTGTCTTCGATCCGGGCATCTTTTCTATCGGCGATACGCTGACTACTGCAAAAGAACGTTTTACCTTTGAAGGCATTCCTACGTTTGCGCCGGAGCATTTTGCAAGAGTGCGTCAGGTAGATACGATGAAGCGCAAGCAGTTTGTCAAAGGTGTTACGCAGATTGCACAGGAAGGTGCGATTCAGATTTTTCAGGAATACAAGGGCGGCATGGAGGAAATTATTGTCGGGGTAGTCGGCGTACTGCAGTTTGATGTATTAAAATTCCGCCTGGAAAACGAATATAATGTAGAAATCCGCCTGGAGAACCTGCCTTATGAGCATATCCGTTGGATTGAGAACAAAGGACTGGATTTAGAGCAGCTGACAGGAACATCCGATATGAAAAAGGTTATGGACATGAAGGGCAGGCCGCTGCTGCTGTTTGTCAACGAATGGAGTGTCGGCATGACTCTGGATCGGAACAAAGGACTGGAGCTTTCAGAGTTCGGCAGGGAGTAAGGCGGGTTCTTGGGATCTTTAAGGGAGGGCAGAAAAAAAGATGGAAATCTATGCAAAAGCTTCACTATGCATTGAAGAAATAAAGGAAAAAATGCGGTGCGGCTGTGATGCGGTTGAATACAATCTTGAATATGATTTTTTTCAGAAAGGTGAATGCTTTGAAAAAAATTATCCACCCCAGGTATTTACGATGAAAAATGTCGGGGCGGTTCATGTTCCTTACGATCATAACGGGCAGATGATGAATTTAGAGCGCGTGTTTCAAAAAGAAGATTTAAGCCCAGTCAGAAATGTATTCCGGCTGGCACAGTATTGTGCCCGGATCTGGGAACATAAAGTGCTGGTTGTCATACATGCCTCAATTTCTTATTATGAATTTATGGAATATGAACTGCTTCGAAAGAGGATCGGAAAGGAGCTCGGCTGTCTGCTGCAGGAGTTTCCAATGGTGGATCTGGCCATTGAAAACGTGGTTCCAATGGAGTACAAAGAAGCGCTTTCATATAGTCCGAGGCTGTGCAACGGCATATTTACCGACCTGACGCAGATTGTACAGTATCTGCGGGAAAGCTTTGGTGACAGGGTGGGCAGCGTATTGGATATCTGCCATGCCGCCATGACGCAGAAATATATGAATGCGCTTTTATCAGCGGCAGATTTTCTGCCGCAGGGCGCGCCGCCGGATAAAATCGATTATAGCATGGAGCATTTTTTCAAAGCAAATCAGGGCCTGTGCAGGCTGATTCATTTTAATGACTTTACCGGCAATGGATTTGCGCATAATCATGGAATCGGATTCCGGAGCCAGGATAAGGTGGATGCGCTGTTAAAGCTGTATAAGGATTATGGATATGACTGCCCGCTTACTTTAGAGATCCGAGAGGATGATTATTGTGACTGTATCAATTACCGCAGGGCAAAGTCAATGGTTGAAGCCGCAGGTGCTGATCAGTAGCCTGCGGCAGCCAGCTGGGCATGAATATACTGCATTAAGCCTTCTGCCGTATCTAAGCGGTAATGTTTGGATACCGTCTGAAAGTACTGCCTGATGGCAGCTGATTCTATAATGGTACAGGCATGCGCATCTGCCTGGCATCTGGATCTGGCATCCTGCCATGGTTTCTCGTTATGGGTCACATCTTCCAGTATTTTTCCATTGTATGTTCCGAATGTGCCGATGATTAAGTCGATCACGTTTTTTTCATCTGCGGATAAAGCCTGTCTGGTTCCTTTTAAGAACACAAAGAGATTGTTGTCGATCGGGCTGTATTTAAAATCCTTAAACAATGCGTAAACCTTTGGATACACAGGCCCGTGCTGCCATGCAGCGCAGTTTTCCACAAACAGCGGGCGGTCAAAAAGCGCCAGATTTATTCCTTGTATATAATACAAAAGCTTCTGGAGCATAAGAGGGGTTACTTCCTGCATCTGATCAAAAATATATGCAATGCTGGCAAGCATTTTTTCCGGTATGTCAAATAATAATTTCAAATCAGCAGCAGCTTTTTTCGCTTTTTGGAAGGCAGCTTCGCCGGTTTTTTCGCGATTTTGTTCTAAAAGGGCATCCATATATTCTGGAGAGGCTAAGGCATGCTTCATAATGTCAGAATATTCTTTTGACGGCATCTGGCCGTCCAGGTATCTGGCAATAGCCATCTTTTCAAAACCTAAGGCGGATGACAGGGGTGTACTGTCTATGCGGTATGTATCCATCAGCCTTTCTATATCTGCTATGGATATGAGGCCTTCTGCTGTGCGGTACTGTTCATCACGTTCATGGCTGTTAAGGTCGATCATGCCGGGAAGGGTCATTTCCCTGCCGCATTCCTTACAGAATGCAGTGGTAAAGGTGAATGTATATGCACGGTTTTTGATCAGTTCTGTTTCGTCAGTCTTTTTAATGTCGTATTCTGTATATTTCCTGCACAGTGTACAAAAATCCGTATATTTTTTCTGGGTCATGATCAGTCCTCCTATAGCGGATATCAAATAAATATGTGGTTGATTTATTATTATGTAAAGCATTGCGGGGGTTGTATTTTGCTAAAGGCACAGGATAAAGGGTAGGATTGCTTATGAAACGAGATAATAATTACAAACTGGTTTTCTAGTTTATTTAATTTGATATAAAGAGGTACTGTTTCCTCTTTGTCTCCAAATCTTTGGAGCAGATTTACCTCCCTGCCGAATACATAGAGCTGTTCATGGGTAAAACCAGGGTGCTCATTATGTAAAATTTCACTAAAGTCACATGATGTCAGGCTTAAAAGGATTTCCCTGCATTTTGCTTCGTCTATGACATAATCTTTGAATAAAGCCAGATTTTTCCTGCGCTTGTGGTTTTGCTCAATCCGGTAATTTCCTGCGCGGACTGCTGTTTTTACCTGACAGAGGTAACTGCTTACTGCTTCTGGACTGTAGTTCACATACTGCCTCCTCTTTTCTGATAGGGAATATCTGTAAATGCAAGCTTCTGATTATAAGTTCAAATGATAAAATCAAATGATAAAATCAAATGATAACTTCAGATAATAAAATCAAATGATAACTTCAGATAATAAATTCAAGTGATAAATTCAGATAATAAATTCAAGTGATAAATTCAGATAATAAATTCGGATAATAAAATCAAATGATAACTTCAGATAATAAATTCGGATAATAAATTCAAGTGATAAATTCAAATTAAATTCAGATAATAATTCAAATGATAACTTCAGATAATAAAATCAAATGATAACTTCAGATAACAACTTCAGATAATAAATTCGGATAATAAAATCAACTGATAAAATCAACTGATAAAATCAACTGATAACTTTAGATAATAAATTCGGATAATAAAATCAACGGATAACTTCAAATTAACTTCAGATAATAAAATCAAATAATAAATCAACGGATAACTTCAGATAATAAAATCAAATAATAAAATCAAATAATAAAATCAACGGATAACTTCAAATAATAAAATCAACGGATAACTTCAAATAATAAAATCAACGGATAACTTCAAATAATAAAATCAACGGATAGCTTCAGATAATAAATTCAAATCATAATTTCTGATAATAAGATTTGTCCGCTTACTTATGAAATGATAGAAATATATATTTTTTCTATCATAATTATATACAGCTCGTCAGAAGCTGTCAATATTTTTTTGTAGTTTTTTGAAAGCAGCTTTATTTTATAATACCACTGGGTAATTTATTTTTTGATGCGCAGCCTATAGCCTGAATTTACTCTGCCTGCATTTTTTTTAAAATGCCGTCCGCATGGATGCCCGGGTGCGTAAGGTACAGCCGGCAGATCTGGTCAGCCAGTTCTATTGGGATACGGCATTTTTTTGCGATATTTTCTACGGATGTTCCTTTGTCGGTTTCTTTTATGACGCGTTCTGTGATAGATTTCAACTTATCCGAAGGAATGGAGGCAGCTTTTACAGCAGGTGAAGCCAGGTCGATCCGTTCGATTTCAAACGTGCCGTCTCCAGGCGTGTGGATAACTGCCATTGTTACCGGCAGCGAAAAGCGCCTTGCACCGCAGTTGCCCGGATTCAGCCAGACCTGTCCGCCTGACTGCGTCTGTGCATATTTGTGGGAATGACCATAAATAATAAGGTCATGGCCGCTTAAATCTGCCGGTATCTGCTTTTTATTGTGTATCATAAATATTTTGAGGCCGAACAGCTCGACGGAGACAGACTTTGGCAGTTCCGGGGCCAGTGTATGGTCGGCATTGCCGCATACTGCATAGAAAGGGGCAGCGGCTTTTAACTGCTCCAGTACCTGACGGTTATGGATATCTCCGCCGTGCAGGACGGCTTCGCATGTACGGAGTATATCCATCACATTTTCCCGCAGCAGGCCGTGGGTGTCGGATATGACGCCGATTTTATGTATGGCATGATCAGCCTGGTTGATCTGGTTAGTCATAAGCAGCAGCTCCTTTTTGTATTATAGGATGTTTATTTTATGTCTGCCGTATTAGGCGAATATGGAGATACATGGTTGCGGTATTCTTTTGGTGTTCTGCCTACGATTTTTTTAAAAGTCTTTGTGAAGTAATTCACGTCTGGAATCCCGCAGCATTGTGCAATCGTCTGGATCTGCATATGGGTGGTATTGAGCAGGAAGATGCCGTGTTCAATCCGCTTGCGGTTTACATATTCGGTCAGTGTGGTTCCGGTTTCTTTTTTAAAAAGTGTGGACAGGTAGCTGGAGTTTACTTCCAAAAAATCTGCCTGTGCCTTCAGGCTCAGGTCGGCTGTCAGGTCGGAATCAATGCGTACTAATATTTTGCGTATCAGCAGTGAATAGCCCTTCATGGAATGGTTTTTTACGAGCAGGCAGTATTTGCGTACCATATCGTTTAACAGCCTGCGCAGTGTCTCCTCTGTGCGGGCCTGTTCGATCTGCTGCGCGAACCGTGTGGAGAGGCTGTCGATATGCAGCGGATGCACCGTGCCGGCCTCAGCTGCCTTGCGCATAATTGTATTTGCAATGATCAGGTAGTTTTTAAAATTTCGGATGGGATCTATTGTGCGTTTTTCTATACAGGCCATATTAAAGCGGCTGATCAGCAGCTCTGCCTTGTGGATCTGGCCTTGTGCAACTGCCTGCATTAAGCGGTTTTCTCCGGCATAGCGGTCTGACAGCACCTTCATGCTTAAAAATGCGTCGATCGGTTCTGCGTCAACCGGCCGTTCTGCCACAGGCTCCAGATCCAGAAATGCTTCAAAATGGATTTCCTGCAGCGAAAAATTATTGATGCCGCCCCAGAGGTACTCGCCTAATGTGTTGGCTGCGGCGAGCAGTCCGTGTTCAGAGGCGACAACAGGGGCGGAATAAAATATTTTCTCAATTTCAGAGGTTGTTTCCGGTGAGAGAGAATATTTTTGAATACAGTCAAAGAGTGCTTTCTGTGTAATCTCTTTCAGGCAGTATGGGCCGACAATAATAAAGGCGGGTGTTTCGGTATCCGGCAGGCGGATTAACAGATAGCGGAACATAAATTCGTCTAACAGTCTGTAAATTTTGTTCGGCTGGCATAAATCCAACAGCTTCTGTGTCTTTTCTTCCCAGTGTATGGCCGGATTTATCAGACGCCGGAATCCGATATCCAGATCGTTGGTGCAGTCGGAAGCATTTTTGATTATGCGGCAGAAGATGTTGAGGTTTTTATGATAATTCATAAAAAATTTAAGTTCAGATTCGTACTTCATAAATGTCACCTTCATATTCCATCGTATTAATTATTGTTATTATTGCACAATTTTTGTCTAAAATCAAGAAACTATAAAAAATATACGTCTGTGACAAAAAATATTACTCACTCAATCAGCCGATGTGCGTTATACTTCTTTCAATATAATATTGTGGAGGAGGTACACTATGTTAGAATATTCAATGCTTTATCCAAGAACGACGCCGTCCAGAAGGGCGATAGCAATGAACGGCATGTGGAAGTTTCATCTGGATGAAAAAGGAGAAGGGGAGCAGTCTGGCTGGAATGATGGAATACCGGGGGACGACATGATTCCGGTGCCGGCAAGCTTTCAAGATTTTTATACAGATAAAGATATTCGTGAGTTTGCCGGAGATGTCTGGTATGAAACAGAGATATTTGTGCCGGGTGAATGGGAAGGAAAGGCAATATGGCTTCGTTTTGGCGCAGCGACGCACCGTGCAGCCGTGTATGTAAACGGAATGAAGCTGGCGGAGCATGAGGGCGGTTTTCTGCCGTTTGTAGCTGATATGACAGAAATTGTCCGCTATAATGCCAATAATAAAGTAGTTGTCAGGGTAAACAATGAACTGACAGAAACAAATATTCCATGTGGAAAGACGATTACGCTGGCAGACGGAAAGAAGATGAATAAGCCGTATTTTGATTTCTTTAACTATTCCGGGCTGCAGAGAACGGTCCATCTGATGGCCGTGCCAAAAGAAGCGGTATATGATTTTGACCTGACTTATAAGCTGTGCGGGGCAGACGCAGAGATTACATACAGTGTAAAGACGACCGGAGAACATCCGGTGAGCCTGACTTTATATGATGCCGAAGGAGGCATTGCCGCGCAGGCAGAAGGGCATGAGGGCGTGCTGCATGTGCACGATGCGCATTTATGGCAGGTGCGTAATGCGTATCTGTACCGTCTGGTGATTCAGATTACCGATGATACGCAGATTGTTGATGAGTATGAGCAGGAAATCGGCATACGCACCGTAGAAGTAAAGGATACGCAGATCCTGTTAAACGGCAGTCCTGTATATCTGCGCGGATTTGGAAAACATGAGGACAGTGACGTAGTCGGCAGGGGATTCAATATCGGAGTCATGAAGCGTGACTTTGAATTGATGAAATGGATCGGCGCAAATTCTTTCCGTACGTCCCATTATCCATATAGCGAAGAGATTTATCAGATGGCAGACCGGGAAGGATTTTTGATTATTGACGAAGTGCCTGCGGTCGGGCTGTTTGAGAGCATGATGAACTTTGCTGAAGCAAGTACGGGAAAGAAGACGGCGTTTTTCGAAAAAGAGACGACGCCTGTACTTCTGAAAGCGCATTTAAAGGCAGTGGAAGAGATGATTATAAGGGATAAAAATCATCCTTGTGTAGTTGCATGGAGCCTGTTAAATGAGCCGGAGACGACAAATGAAGCAGCAGTGCCGTATTTTAAGGAAATATTCGACCGGGCATTAGAACTGGACCCGCAGAAGCGTCCACGTACTTTTGCACTGATCATGAATTCCAGGCCGGATACCTGCAGGTGCTATCAGTTCAGCGATATTGTGGCGCTGAACCGTTATTACGGGTGGTATGTCAGCGGAGGATATGAAATTGCAGATGCCGAAATGATGTTCCGCAAAGAAATGGATGGCTGGGCAGCACTCAATCTGAACAAGCCGTTTATATTTACAGAGTATGGTGCAGATACATTAGGATCGGAGCATAAGCTGCCGTCTGTAATGTGGAGCCAGGAATATCAGGACGAATATCTGAAAATGACACACGGTGTATTTGATGCATATGACTTTGTAAAAGGCGAGCAGATCTGGAATTTTGCTGATTTTCAGACTACGGAGGGAATCCTGCGTGTCAACGGAAATAAAAAAGGTGTATTTACCAGACAAAGACAGCCGAAGGATGTGGCATATTTATTAAAAGACCGCTGGGAAAGCCTGCCGCTTGATTATAAAAAATAAAAAGCCATAAATATAATAAGCAATACGGCATGGAGACGGCTGCAGGCAGAAATAGGCCTGCAGCTGATTCCTTTTTTGCTGCGTGCATGAAAAACCATTCCTGCGACCTGCGCTTTCCAATTTTTGAGTTAGTTTATCTATAATAAAAGCATTTTCAGGGCCAGACATTCGTGGCATTTCAATGAATCCGACAGATCCTGCAGGGTCTGCCGGATTGTCTGGATGATTGTTGAATACTATATCCACTTTGCTTGACATGTAGTCGGAGTATATTATAAAATACGTAGAGAAATATAGCATTTCGCGCATACTATTGATACCGGATGATTGGGACTGTACACGAACTTTTTAGAAAGGTGAGGAAGAGAAAATGTCATTATGGAAAAACTTGAAATATGTATTGTCAGATGAAACAAATGGACTGCTGCATTTGCTGGCTAAAAATTATAATAAACGGTCATTGACGAGTGAAAAAGACCTGCATGAGGCGTTGGAGCAGCTGGAGCGCATTTTGGACGGGCAGGATTCATTTACAGACCATTCGAATAAAGCAGTCCAGGAGATACGGGAAAGCAGGGAAGATTTTTCAAAAATATTTTCACAGTGCGAATCTATCTCAGAACGGTGTGAGGATATTACCTCACAGTGTGAGTCTGTGCTGACGCAGGTGGAGGCGATTGCGGCCAAAGAGCCTGAGATCACTGGCGAGGAGATCGAACGGATTATCGGCGAGTCAATAGCAAAGCCGACAGAACGCACGATGCAGCAGTATCAGATCCTTTCTGCAAGGCTGAAAGAAGTCTATCAGCTGATTGATGCCCAGAATCATAAGGACGGACAGCCGGATGTCAATGAACTGTTAAAGCGCATTGATTTACTGGAGCAGGAAAATGCATCTTATAAAAATCAGATTGCGCAGATCAGGGAAGAATTTGAGCAGGTCAAGAGCAGCTATACGGAAGTTGCAGGCAGCTATAAGGAAGAAAAGAGAAAGACATTTGAACTGTCTAAAAGGCTGGTACAGGCGGATGATAAGATTAAGCTGCTTTCAAGCCGCATTAAGGATAAAGCGCTGGAAGATATGCTGGATGTAAAAAGCAGTAAGAATCCGTTTATCATTGATGCAAATAAGAAAAAGTACCAGATTACGGTCAATAATCTGCAGAATACAATATCAAAATTCACCAATACAGCCATATTGGACAGTTTTTTTGAATCTGTGTCAGATAATGATCCGTATAAAAAGATGTATGCCGGCTTTGTAAGGAGTATCCGAAACGAAGTGCGCAGATTTAACGTCAGAAGTGAAATCGGGGATATTCTGCGCTCGCTGGTTACTGTGATCCAGAATGAGCTGGTAAACAAAATGATCGTAGCGATCTACCGGGGCATGAAGACAAGAAAATCAGATTATGAAGAGAAGCTGCTTATGGCTGTAAACCAGTATTTGGAATCAGCCGGATTTTACTGCCGGGACAGCATTCAGGTCGGCGGACTCCTAAAAAAAGAAGACTATGATGATATGGAAGTAATCAAAGGAGAGCGGAGCGAAGGAAAGCAGCGCGGGGAAATTACAGAGATTGAACTGTATCCGTACTACATTAATTATGTGGATAAGGGCGGGCGGCAGAAAAGCCTGCATACGCATGGAATGATGACGGTATCTGCATAAATGCCTGCATGCTAGAATTAAAGGAGAGGGTGAAACTTGGCGAAACAAAATAAAAAACAAGATATGGGGACCGGAAGTATTCCAAAGCTGATGCTGAGTCTGGCGGTTCCGGCAGTAGTTGCCCAGCTGATCAATATGCTGTACAATATTGTAGACCGGATTTATATCGGGCATATAAAGGAGGCCGGTGCCTCTGCCCTGACAGGCGTGGGACTGTTTCTGCCTATTTTGATGATGATCAATGCTTTTGCCATGATGGCAGGCTCTGGAGGAGCACCAATGGCTGCCATTGCCATGGGCAAAAATGACAAAGAAAAGGCAGAGAAAATACTGGCAAACTGTTTTACAGTGCTGATGATTTTTTCTGTGGCACTGACGGTTTTGTTTTATATATTTGCACCACAGCTGTTAAGGCTGATTGGTGCCAGTGATGTTACGCTGCCTTATGCGCTTTCCTATGCGCGCATTTATATACTTGGCATTGTTTTTGTGATGATTGTAATGGGCATGAATCCTTTTATTACAACGCAGGGATTTGCAAAATTCAGCATGATTACGACAATAGTAGGCGCAGTGCTTAATATTATACTGGACCCGATTCTGATCTTTGTATTTCAGCTGGGAGTGCGGGGAGCAGCCATAGCTACTGTAGCAAGTCAGGCGGTCAGCGCAGTATGGGTTCTCTGGTTTTTAAGAGGGCGGAAAACAATACTTCGGCTGAAACCGTCTTATATGAAGCTGGAGGCAGGCATCATACTGCCGTGCCTCGGGCTTGGAATCTCAACGTTTGTCATGCTCAGCACGGAAAGTATTTTAAATATCAGCTTTAACAGCAGCCTTTCCCGCTTTGGAGGCGATATTGCAGTCGGTGCGATGACAATCATATCATCCTGCAGCCAGCTGATCCTGCTGCCGATACAGGGAATCTGTCAGGGCGGCCAGCCGATTATGAGCTATAATTTTGGCGCAGGAAAGAAAAAGCGCGTGAAACAGGCATTTTACTGCCAGTTCGCGGCATGTACGATCTTTTGTACGGTCATGTGGCTTTTGATGATGACGATACCGCAGGTGTTTGCGGGCATTTTCAACAACGATGCGGCACTGATTGATTATACAGTCTGGGCGATGCGTATTTATATGGCAGGGATTTTTTCTACCGGCATACAGATCGCCTGCCAGCAGACATTTATGGCGCTTGGACAGGCAAAAATCAGCCTGCTGATGGCATGCCTGCGAAAGCTGGTGCTGTTAATTCCGCTTATTTTTATACTTCCGAATTTCTTTGCGGACAAGGTGTTTGGCGTCTTTCTCGCAGAGCCGGTGAGTGATATCATTGCGGCTGCAGTGACTGCCTCTATGCTGTTTATGCGGCTGAATGGGATTTTGGATAAGGGCAGGGAGCAGAATGCCGGATAAGATATGATGGTTTTATTCCCAGAAATGCTTACAAAAATGCATTTCTGGGATTTTTTATGTCTTTTTGCTGTTTTTTATATAAGATCTGCCCTGATTTCTGATTTCAGACATTCGTTAAAAATAATTTTCCATTCTACATTGTCTTTTGGCTTAAAATGCAGGGAGGAGGCTGCATAATGCAGGCCGTCTGGCGAAGCCGGATTTGAGAGAAATAAAGCTGTCGGGCCGTCTGCACCGCCGATTATGCCGGAGTGTGTATATTCGCCTGCACCGCCGATTATGCCGGAGTGTGTATATTCGTCTGCACCGCCGATTATGCCGGAGTCTGTATATTTGTCTGGATCTATGTAAGGCGGAGTTGTCTGAAGTGTGCGCGGGCTGTCACTTTCGGCGCAGTCAGCCAGCGTAAAGCAGTCTGGAGAAAGTGCAGGATGGATCGTGTATCCCAGCAGTGTAAAACAGCATGGGTATATTTTTTCCGGGGAATGAAAAGCAGTACGTTCCATGCGCTGCTTTGAATATTCCTGTACGGTCAGTGTATGCTGTATGCCGGTCAGCGGGTGGCTGAATGTGATTCTGCTGCCAGGTGATTTTGTATGAAAATGTATGCCGGGGAGCGCCTGCTTATCTGGCTTTAAATAAATAGATAAGGAAGTGACCGGACTGCCTGCTGCAGATGGATCGGTGCCGGCAGCGGGCATCATGCCTGTCTGATCAAATGTATGGGCATGCTCTGGCGCGTCGTTTTTATGGCAGAGAAAGCTGCTTCGGCATATTACCCAGCCATATGCCGGATCAAGGTGGTAATGTGTCAGTGCCTCCATTATGAACCTGTTGTTGCTTTCTGGATAAACAGGATTGTAGACGATCGTGGACAGTCGGGAATGTGGCAGGTTTAATCCGTTGAGCGCAGCCTGGGGAGTGAAGGCTGTGGTAAAGGGATTTTCCAGTTCAATTATAAGCTTATTTTTATCGCTTAAATGATCACAGTCACTGTCTGGGTGCAGATTCCATTTGGTTATAAACTGCCGGATGACAGCAGCAGGTATTTTTTTAATAAAATCGATTACAATTCCATTTAATGTCAGCGGTTGTCCATAATGGCAGGAGGTATAGACGGAAGGAATCATCCATTCTTCGCTGTCCCAGTAAAAAGATTTATTGACAGACAGCTCCTGACAGGGCTTCTCGTGAGCGGGATGTTTCCAGAAGCCGGAGTTAAGATAAACGTTCATGCGGTATTCTCCTTTAGTTTGACGGAATGGTTTGTATATTATAGGGTAAGTATAGCATATACTGCTGTTTTTGGCTATTATCAAACAAATCATCAGTTGACATCCGGCCCCTTCAGTGTCACAATTTATTACATATTTGATACATGGAGGAAGGATTGTGCAGGAATATATTTTAATCGTAGAGGATGACAACGATATTAATAAGATGCTCGCAGAGCTTTTGACGTTAAACGGCTATCGGATCAGGCAGGCATTTTCCGGTACAGAAGCTCTTTTGTATGTGCAGCAGGAAATTCCGGCTGCGGTGATTCTGGATCTGATGCTGCCGGGAATGGATGGGGAAGAGGTATTGTCACAGCTCAAATCTGCCGACAGCAGTACAGCAGTGATTATAGCGTCTGCGAAGGAAGATATAGATACGCGGATCAGCCTGCTGCAGGCAGGGGCTGATGATTATGTGACAAAGCCGTTTGATACAAGGGAGCTGCTTGCGAGGCTGCAGGCGGTGCTGCGGCGCAGCGGCAGGCAGAGTGAGGCGGATGAGGCAGGCCGCGGGCAGGCATGTAAAAAACAGCTGCGTTATAAAGACCTTACGATGTACCCGGAAGATTTTACCGCATTTGTCGGGGAAAAGGAGCTGCCGCTTACACGGCGTGAATTTTTGATTTTAGAGCTTCTGATGGAAAATCCGGGGAAAGTATTTGCCAAAAGCAATATTTATGAATCGGTATGGAATGAAGAGTTTTTAGGAGAAGATAATGCGGTCAACGTACATATCAGCAATATCAGGCAGAAGCTTTCGAAGCTGAACCCGGGTGAAAGCTATATTCAGACAGTCTGGGGCATGGGATTTAAAATGCAGAAACTTTAAACTTTCTTTATACTTTTCCTAATGTTTCTAAAAATCTGCCGGATATACTGTAAACATAACAAAAATATGTGTCTTACAACAGGAAAGGATACGATTTATGGAATATGTATTGCAGACAAATGGGCTTACAAAGATCTATGGCAGGGCTAAGGTCGTAAATGAAGTAAGCATGCATGTAAAAAAAGGCAGCATCTATGGATTTATAGGCAAAAACGGCGCAGGCAAGACAACCTTTATGCGTATGGCAGCAGGCCTTGCAGCCCCGAGTGCAGGGTCGATGACGATCTTTGGATCATCAGATCTGGAAAAGCAGAGAATGCGCATAGGGACATTAATTGAAAATCCCGGCATTTATCCGGGCATGACGGCGAGGGATAATCTGGAAGTGGTACGCCGCAGCCTGGGCATTACGGAAAAGAGCAGGGTCGATGAAATGCTGTCTATCACATCTCTTTCGAATGCAGGAAAGAAAAAGGTCAAAAATTTTTCCATGGGAATGAAGCAGAGGCTTGGAATCGCTGTTTCCTTATTGAGAAACCCGGATTTTTTGATATTAGATGAACCGATCAATGGGCTTGATCCGGCAGGAATCAAAGAAATCCGTGACCTTCTAATAAAATTAAACAATGAAAAGCAGATTACAATCCTGATATCCAGCCATATTCTGGGAGAATTGTCTAAAATCGCTACCGATTACGGCATTATCCGGGAGGGCGTACTAATTGAAGAATTTGGGGCAGGTGAACTGGAAACCCGCTGCCGCAGATGCTTAAAGCTGTCAGTGGAGCATGAGCATCAGGCAGCCGGTGTGCTGGAAGAGCAGCTTGGCATTCATAATTATGATGTTCCAAATCCGGGCGAACTGCGGGTATTTGAGCATTTAGATCATACGGCAGAAATCAACCGTGTATTGATACAAAACGGAGTAACGCTGCGGGAAAGCTATCTGGCAGGGCAGGATCTGGAAGGTTATTTTATGCAGCTTTTAGGAAACAGTACGGGCAAAAATTAGGAGGGGATGGATTATGCTGCGTTTATTGAGTGCAGAAGGATATAAGTTAAAAAAGAGTAAAAGTTTTTTTGTATGTGCGGTCGTTATGGTTTCGGTTGTAGTATTGATGTATGGAATGATGCTGCTGTTAGATGGTGTTGTGCAGGGGGAGATCGAAAACGGCACAGCGGGGGTTTTTGTCACGCAGGAAGACCAGCAGGCTTTGGATGAATTAGAATCAGGCTCAGTATGGGAGCAGATCAGCATTATGGATATGATGCGGCAGGTATTTTCTGGTAATCTGGTATCCTGTGTTCTGGCTGTTTATGTCAGCATTGTAGTAGTAAGTGAATACAGCAGCGGCATGGTAAAAAATATTGTCGGAAAAGGAAGTTCGAGAACTGTCATATTTATGTCCAAATTAATTATGGCGGTATTGTCAAGCCTTCTGCTTCTGCTTATAAGCTGCGCAATGGTATTGGCCTGTGGCATGATTTTTATTGGAAAGAGTGCGTTTGTGGGCGATTTCTGGCAGAATGCGATGGTTTATGTAGGAATGCAGATGCTGTTAAACGCAGCGCTGGCCGCCTTATATGTGCTGATTGCCGAGGTGGCACGCAGCTATGCGGCAGGTATTTCTGCCAGTATAGGTGCTGCGGTGTTTCCGACACTGCTGTTCACCGGTCTGGACGTAATAAGCGAAAAATATGGCCTCACGCTTTCCTCATACTGGGTGGTGACGCGGAGTGAAACTTGTCCGTTAAGCGGGATTACGGCGGATTTTGTTTTAGAGACAGTACTCGTATCAGCAGTCTGGTTTCTGCTTTCAGCGGGGCTTGGCATATGGCATTTTAATAAAACGGATGTGAAATAATATTAGATCGTGTTTGAAAAGCACAGGTAAAACAGAAATGGAGGGCGGCATGAATGCATGTTTGATCGGAGTCATACTTTTATTGCTGATAGGGGCGGGCGTAATGTCCGCCCGCCTTGGCTGTTACAAAAAACAGATAAATCATATGCTGGAAGAGCTTCATATGCTGGGTATGGAGCATTCGGATACAAATATGCTGCTTACGTCTGCGGTGCATATCGGAAAAACGGAAGAGGTCATTGCACAGGTTAATAAAGTTATAGCAGTAAAAAGGCAGCGGCAGGAGCAGCTTCTGCGGGAAAACCGCAGCTATCGGGACAGCATTACCTGCATTTCCCATGATATCCGCACGCCGCTTACATCTGCAAAAGGATATATACAGATGCTTAGTGACAGCGCAGTGCCGGAGGCAAAAAAGGAGGAATATGCCCGGATTGTGGAGCGGCGTTTAAATGATCTGGCTGATTTATTAGATCAGCTGTTTTTGTATGCCCGTATGGAGGCGGGAGAATTTTCACTGGACATCGTTTCATTCAATGCTTCGAATGTATTTGCAGAAACCGTTTCTTTATTTTATGAGGATTTTGTGAAAAAAGACTGCGAACCGCATGTCTATATTGTGCCGAAGCCATGCCGCCTGCGCGCTGACCGGCAGGCGTTTGTGCGTATTGTGGAAAACCTGATAAAAAATGCTCTGGTGCATGGGACAGGCGGATATGAGCTGGCCATATACCAGGAAGGAAATCAGGCAGTCATGCGCGTGGCAAATAAGACCGAGAGCATTGAGCAGGAAGATATGGAACGTATTTTTGACCGCTTTTATACGACAGACTGTTCCAGAAGCCGCAGGACAACCGGACTGGGGCTTGCAATCGTAAAGGAGCTTACAGAGCGGATGGGAGGCGCGGCCTGGGCCTGTCTGGAAAACGGGGTGTTTTCAGTTGAAATCCGGTTTGATCTGGAGCGTGTCTGAACAATCCTTCCTGCCGTTTTCCTTGTTTATATAGATCGTACGGTATGCCGCGCAGTTATTCGTCAGAGGGTCACGCCTGCCATAGTAAAATAATACGATGACAGGCTGGCCGAATAAAACGCGGAACACTTCTGCATGCAGTGTCTTTGTCAGTTCCCTGTAGCTGCATATGGCCAGGTTGGGGAATGAAGCGGCAGGAAATAGTGTATGTGATTCTGATTCCTGATGCAGGATCTTATGAATCTCATCTTTCCACTGGTCGATCGGCAGGCAGAAGGCGGGGCGGTTTTTCATATGCTCGCGCAGGTATAAGTCATACGTCAGGCATTCGGTCAGGATCGAAAGTGTGTCGGGCGCGGCAGCAAATTCTAATAACAGCTCATATCTGCGCACGCGTGAGGACTGGATTCCAAAACAGCCGTGCTGATCATACCAGAGGGCGAGCGATTCAAACAGGGCATAAGGCGAATCGAAGCTCTGGAGCAGAAACTCCAGCGTGTGCGTAAACTGACCGCTGTTGTAATACAGTTCTACAAGCTCTTCGATCTGCTTTAGACGGCAGATATCGTCAAAGGAAAGCCATTTTGTAGAAAGGACTTCATAAGGAGGCTGGCTGGTGTATACAAGGTTATAGCCCGGAGCGCGTAATGCCATGCGGGAGCCTTTTAAAACCTTTAAAAATCCCAGCTGCAGCTGCTGTGGGCGCAGCGCATAGATTTCATTAAATGACTGCTGAAACGAAGGCAGGTCTTCAAAGGGCAGTCCGGCGATCAGGTCTAAATGGATATGAATATTGTGGAAGGAGCGAAGGCGCAGCACGGCAGCAGCCACCCTGCCAAAGTCCATCCGGCGGTCAATCTCTTCAATCGTTCTGGCATTGGTAGACTGTACGCCGATTTCCAGCTGGACAGCGCCGGGACGCATCTGGCTCAATAATGCAAAATAATCCTCATCTAACAGATCGGCTGCTATTTCAAAGTGAAAATTGGTAATTCCGTTGTCATGTTCTAAAATATGCTTTAAAATCGAAAGCGCATGGGATTTTTGGCAGTTAAATGTGCGGTCCACAAATTTTACCTGCGGTACTTTCCGGCTTAAAAAGAAGTCCAGCTCCCGGCATACACGGTCTGTGGAGCGAAAGTCCATTGTCCTGTCTATGGAGGAGAGGCAGTAGCTGCAGGAAAATGGACAGCCGCGGCTGCTCTCATAGTAGATAATCCTGTGCGAAAAGTCTGCCTGGTCTTTGTCTTCATACCAGAATGGAATATCATCTAAGAGCCTTCGACCGTCTGCTGCGTGCGTCGGGCCTGCCTCTAATATGGCAGGCAGGCTGTCTGCGCAGCCATTTATATAAGCAGCTGCCAGCCGGCAGAAGGAATTTTCGCCGGGGCCTGTCATAACACCGCGCAGCTGCCATCTTTTTATGATATCAGGCGCATTGTAAGAGACTTCCGGGCCGCCCGCCCAAAAATCTGTGTCCGGCAGGATCTTATGGAGATCTGGAATCATCTGATCGATCAGGCTGTAGTTCCATATATAGCAGGAAAAAGCAATGACGTCGGGATGCTTTTTATAGATTTCTTGTAAAATGAAAAAAGGCTGCTGATTGATCGTAAATTCGAGGATCGAAATATGCGCAGCATATTCGCCTGCGCAGGATTTTAAGGAATGGACAGCCGGATTGGAATGAATGTATTTGGCATTGACTGCGACAAGTAAAATGTGCATGTGGTTTAGTCCTTTCAGTACGTAAAATGTATTCGGTTATTTGGATTTCATTATTTTAGCATGAGAATGGGGGAATGTACAACTGTAGATTTGTATTTACAGTAATATATGCTGTGCAACTTGAGGCAGCAACGCTCATGAGCCGGCTTTTTTGGTAAATTTTACTGCTTGTCAGTATTGCTTATCAAAATAAGCACAAAAAACCCCGGAGTCGCACCTCCGGGGTTTTTTGTGCTGTGTGTTTCTTGTTGGATATTCTTTGACGCATTTTAAACTTTCTGTACGAAGCTATTGTATCATAAGCGGCAATAGGTTGCAAGTAATTATCCTAATTTTAAGAAATTAAAAATATAGCATTCGCAGTCAGGTATATTATGGCATGAAATGTAATTGGATATATTTTAAATATGCGTAGGTATTGAGGTTAAAACCGGCGATTGACGTGCAGACTGCCTGCGTGGTATGATGGCTGTATTATTTACGGGGAGAGGATGCACATGAAATACAAAGATTATTATAATGACGACTATATTGTAGATTTTTCTCATAAGCTCCAAGCTGTAATGCCGGATTTTGATGAAAAAACGTTTACCGGCGAGCTGATCGGCAGGATGGAAGATAAGGAATTATTTTCACGGCTTGACTGCATCGTAGACGCCATGCAAAAAAGCATGGCAGGTGATTATTCGCAGAATATAGAGTCATTTTTTCATATGCTTGGGCCGCAGCTGCAGCAGCCGGAAGGGATGTTTAACCTTGGCTGGTGGCTCTGGCCGGCCGGCAGATATGTAGAGCGGTGTGGCAATGAAAACTGGAGCCTTTCACTGGCTTTTGTAAAAGAACTGACAAAGCGGTTTACCGGTGAATTTGCAGTCCGGCCGCTTCTCAAGGAGCATCCGCAGGAGGTAATGGATGAGCTGATCCAGTGGACGCTGGATGAAAATGTACATGTCCGAAGGCTTGCGAGCGAGGGTGTGCGGATCAGGCTGCCCTGGTCAAAAAAACTGTATACTGCGCTGGATGAGTTTGAAAGATATACAGTGCTGCTGACAAACTTAAAAGACGATCCAGAGAAGTTTGTGCAAAAGAGTGTCGGAAATAATCTCAATGACTTGTATAAAGAGGCACCTGAAAAAGCGGATTTTATCATTTCGCAATGGCGCAGGGCGGGGCAGAGCAAGGCACAGGAATGGATTATTAAACATGGAATGAGAAATCAAAACAAAAGATGATTTAAGGCTTGACTTTTTCCAATATATCCCGATAATGTATTAGGTGGCTCAAATATTATACTTTTAACAGCATAGTCTGTTTTGGATTGGAGGAGCATATGGCAAAAAGTAACAGCAAGGATATGACGCAGGGGTCTCCGATGAAGCTGATTGCAGCTTTTTTTCTGCCGCTGATGCTGGGGATGCTGTTTCAGCAGTTTTACAGCATGATGGATACGATTATTGTCGGGAAGTTTCTGGGAGTAAATGCATTGGCTGCGGTAGGCTCTACCGGATCAATCAACTTTATGGTAATCGGATTCTGCATGGGCATATGCAATGGATTTGCAATACCGGTAGCGCAGAGGTTTGGGGCAAAGGATTATCATTACCTTAGAAAGTATGTGGCAAACGGCGTATGGCTTGCCGCTGTATTTGCAGCTGTCATGACGATTGTTGTATGCATTTTATGCAGGAATATCCTGCAGTGGATGAATACGCCGTCTGATATTATTGAAGGAGCTTTTGATTACATATTTGTGATATTTCTCGGTATTCCGGTTATATATTTGTACAATCTGCTGTCTAGCATTATCCGTTCGCTCGGTGACAGCAAAAGCCCGCTGATGTTTCTTATTATATCATCTTTAATGAACATCGGCCTTGATCTGGCACTGATTTTGATCTTTGATATGGGCGTGGCAGGCGCGGCATGGGCTACGGTAATCTCGCAGGGAATATCGGGCGTATTATGTCTGATTTATATGAAGAAAAAGTACGATGTGCTGAAGATGTCCAAGGAAGAATGGAAGACAGATAAAGACTGTATGATAAAACTGTGCAATATGGGCATTCCGATGGGGCTGCAGTATTCGATTACGGCAATCGGCAGTGTTATTCTGCAGACTTCTGTAAATACGCTGGGGTCTATGGCAGTTGCCTCGGTTACGGCAGCGAATAAAGTGAGCATGTTTTTCTGCTGCCCGTTTGATGCCATGGGATCTACGATGTCAACTTATGCAGGGCAGAATCTTGGTGCCGGAGAATTAAAGCGTATTACGAAAGGCGTGCTGTCCTGCTGCCTGATCGGGCTGATTTATTCAGTGATTGCGTTTGGGATCTTGTTTTTCTTCGGACCGAAAATCGCACTGCTGTTTTTGGATGCAGGCGAAACGGATATTCTAGGAAATGTCCGGCTGCTTTTAATCGTAAACAGTGCATTTTTTATGACGCTGGCGTTGGTAAATATCGTGCGCTTTACGATACAGGGCCTTGGCTACAGCAAGCTGGCAATTATTGCAGGTGTATGTGAGATGGTGGCAAGGGCAGTGGTCGGCGCATTTCTTGTACCGGCGATCGGGTACCTGGGCGTATGTTTTGCAAGTCCTGTGGCATGGATCTTTGCGGATCTGTTTTTGATACCGGCTTATATCTGCATTATGAGGTCGCTGATGAAAAAAAGCGCGGCTGAACATATGGCGGTATAAGGCAGTGGTTAGAGAGTGTCTTAAAATACTTTCTGCAGACAGCGGGCAATGCCTTCTAAATGTGGGATGAATTCTTCGCGTCATTTTGGACGTTAGCAGTTCAAGGAGTAAGTGTATTAAATAAATTCCTTACCGGCAAATAGCAGGGAGTAAAGCATTTGGTTAAGCTCAGGGTATTCTCTCAGGAGGTGTAAAAAAGAGGTCTTGACGGTGTTCGTGTCTCATTTTGAAAAGTTCAAAAGAAAACTAGTGCAGTTTAGTGTTAAAAATCATTGATATTTACAACCGTAAGGAGGGCCGCTATGTATAGAAAAATTATGAGCTTCTTGGAAACGTGGAAAGAAAATGAACATCGCAAGCCCCTCATTTTGCAGGGAGCAAGGCAGGTCGGAAAAACTTACTCGATTTTAGAGTTCGGACGCAGCTGCTACGAAAATGTGGCATACTTCAATTTTGAAACTAATCCAAAGCTGAACGAAACCTTTGAAGAAAATATCAGCCTGATTATCTGATACCCATTTTATCGCACATCGCAGGTCAGACGATAGTAAAGGAAAAAACGCTGATAGTATTTGACGAGGTACAGCTTTGCGAACGGGCTTTGACTTCTCTGAAATACTTTTGTGAGGACGCTTCAGACTATCATGTCGCAGCTCTCGGCAGCCTGCTTGGCGTGGCGGCAGGCAGGGCGAAATTCTCTTTCCCTGTCGGCAAGGTCGATATGAAAACCCTGTATCCTATGGATATGGAGGAATTTATGTTGGCTATGGGCGAGGACGCTCTTGTAGAGCAGATTAAAAAGTGCTTTATAACCGATATGCCGATGCCCTCTGCCCTGCACGATGCGGCAATGCTGCTTTACAGGCAGTATCTCGTTGTAGGCGGTATGCCTGAGTGCGTCTTACAGTTTACGCAGACAAAGGATTATATCCTTGTACGCCACACACAGGACACCATACTTGCAAGCTATCTGAACGATATGAGCAAGTACAATAATGTGAACGAAATCAAAAAAACAAGGCTTGCCTATGACAACATTACCGTACAGCTCTCAAAAAAGAAGACCCGTTTTCAGTATAAGCTGATAAAGAAAGGCGGCAGAGCTTCCGAATTTGAAAACGCAATCGAATGGCTTTGTCTGTCTGGTATCGTTTCACAGGTGTATAAGGTGGAGCAGATCAAGAAGCCTTTGGAGAATTACCGTGATATTGATGCGTTCAAGATTTATGTTTCTGACCTGGGACTGCTCTGTGCAAAGAAAGACTTGGCGGCAAATGAATAGTTATCGAGCATCTTCGTGATCATTGGACGGAATCGCGGGTGCGTAATTTGCGCGAGTTTTTGTCCAGAACCTATAATGATGATAAAATGAAGATACAGGTTAAATATAAAGAAGACAGTCAGGATGTAACAAGGTATTTTGGAAAAATACAATTAGGTGTTAACTGTGTCAGCATAATAATCCTGCATTATCTGGCAGATTCTCAGAAATTAATATGTGATATAGAATCAGATGAATTTAAAGAAAATGCACAGGAATTATGCCCGGAAATTAATCTGAAATCTCAGAAAATAGAAATAAATATAGCGGAAGAACTTGAGAATATGAAAGAAGTTTTGACAGAGGAGGCTGCTGATGAAGAATGGAAACAGCTGTTAGTAAGTGTAGGGAATTTCTCGGCAGAATTGTATTTTTCATTGAAAAATACAATTCTGCCGAGAAGTTTTATTATAAGCATAGGATATTAGATGAGGGATATGAATCAGGTGTTGTTTTGTATAGAAATGCATTTAGTATATGATCCTATGAAGGAAAGAAAGACTGGCTTGAATTTGGAAAGCGATCCAGAATGTCTCCTGCAGCAGCTTCACATCCTACTGGAGCCTGGCATGTACGAGAAAATCAAATGGCTGGTAAGGTTATTATTGATAAAAAAAGAATGATGGATTATGTGATATGATGAATCGGCAGGGATTGGTGGAAAATGATATCTATAAATTATTTATTTCAATTATTATAGCAGGAATTAATTGTTTTGAAAGATATAGACAAAGTATCATTCGTTGTATTGTTAAAAGCAGCGAACCTACGGAAGAAAGAAAACCTAAAGTAATTGATCATGTTATAAAAAATCCAGAAAAGCTGACAGAGCTTTCATCGGAGGAGGCCAGGCTTTTTTTACATGAATTGGAACAGATGAAAAAAGAAAATAAGGAAAATAAGAAACAGATCGACGAGACAGAAAGAAGATACAAATATGATATTCGTCTATTAAATATGCTTGCGACTT
>CAJUHV010000038.1:9806-37117 GCA_910586445.1 uncultured Eubacterium sp. | reverse complement strand
TCCGCTAAGTGGGGAGTGCAGATCGCGGGAATGATTTTTCAAACACGCTCTAGGATGCTTGAAATGGGGCGTGCAGCTGGCAGGAATGATTTTTCAAACACGCTCTAGTGCACGGATAATGTGCAGATCATAAAGGCGGCAAATGGATAAGCGGAAGTTAATGTATAGATGTAGTGCGAATGAATTGCAAATGATGGAGGCAGTAAATGAATGTATCAGTATCTGATTACAAAAAAAATCCTATTGATATGAACAAAGTCGTAGGAACTGCAGATATACTGCTGATCTGTCTGGATGCACTGCGTTATGATGCAGCAGTGCAGGAAGAGGAGGCAGGCACGACGCCGGTTTTAAACCGGTATGGGCCGTGGGAAAAATGTCAGGCTCCGGGAAACTTTACTTATCCTGCACATCATGCGATGTTTGCAGGATTTCTGCCGTGCCGGCATGATATTAAGAATATGTCTGACCGCGAACTGTTATTTTATCCGACAGCCATCGGCCTGAGGCGGAAAGTGCCGCAGGGAGCATACGCTTTTCGGGGAAGTACAATTATGGAGGGGCTGTCAGATGCCGGATATGACACCTGGTGTGTAGGGGGCGTTGCCTTTTTTGACAAGCGTTCGGATATGGGAAAGGTATTTCCGGGATATTTTCAAAAAAGCTGCTGGAGGCCTTCTTTTGGGTGCCGGGTAAAGGACAGTACAAAAAATCAGGTAGATTATATTCTGGAAAAACTGGAAAATGCGGATGATGATCAGCATATTTTTTTATACTTAAATGTAGACGCGGTTCATTATCCGAATTATTTTTATCTGGAAGGTGCCTCCAGTGACAGCCTGATGAGCCATGCGGCAGCACTCCGCTATGTGGATGGCGAAATCGGGCGGTTATTCGACGCTTGGAAAGCAAAGCGTAAGGATACGTTTGTAATCTGCTGTTCGGATCATGGAACATGTTATGGGGAAGATGGCTGCTGGAGACATGGACTGAACCATCCAATGGTGGAGACTGTTCCTTATAAACATTTTTTTCTGTAATATCAGGTAAAAATAAAGATATCAATCTGCCGGTTGGAGAGCATGCAAAAGATAATAAAGAAAATGTAATTAAAATATGATCGAAGCTGGTGAATATGTAAAAGATTATGATGAAAATGTAAATAGAAAGACTATCAAAGCTGGAGAACAGACAGAAGGTTATACGAAAAATATAAATAGAACTACGATCAAAATTCAGACAATAGAAATGAAAGGCTGTGTAATGACAGTTTATGAAAGGAAAATCAGCATGAATCCTTATGTGCAGTATATGTACAGTTATCCGCATAAAACCGCTTACCGCCCGCTGCATGGAGTCCATTTAAAGGACTATGCAGCATATCTGGCGGGAGGGGGACACGGTATGTATCTGCATGTCCCGTTTTGTCAGGCAAAATGCGGTTACTGCAACCTGTTTTCAGTGACAGGCCAGGGACAGGAAAGCGTAGAGCGGTATCTAGATGCCGTGGAGCGCCAGAGCAGCCAGTACAGTCAGGTGTTTCATGGGGAGGGCACGCAGTTTCAAGAGCTTGTGATCGGCGGGGGGACGCCTCTTTTTTTGACGCTGAATCAGCTGGAGCGTGTATTTGCGGTTGTTTTGAAATATTTTCATTTTTCCACAGAGCGGGATATTGTAATAGAAACAGCGCCGAATCAGACAGAGGAAGAAAAACTGGCGCTGCTTGTGCAGGCAGGAGTAACAAGGGTAAGCATGGGCATTCAGAGTTTTTGCGACAGGGAGCTTGCAGCGCTCGGCAGGTTTCATAGTGCAGACCGGGCAAGAGAGGCGCTGGCACTTTTAAAAGCAGCCGGATTTTCGTGCATAAATGTGGACTTTATTTATGGAATTCCCGGGCAGACGGCAGACAGCCTGCTGGAATCATTAAAAGAAGCGGTAAACAGCCTGCCGGATGAGATTTTTTTGTACCCGCTGTATGTAAAGCACGGCGTGCGGATGGAACATGCCGGAATCGTTCCAGACGAAAAGGAGGCGCAGAAGCAGTATTATGCAGCAGTGGAGTTTCTTACGAAGCAAGGATACAGGCAGGATTCTATGAGGCGTTTTGTGCTTGCGAAACAAGGATACGGACAGGATTCCATGCGGCATTTTGTGCCTGCGAAACAAGGATACGGACAGGATTCCATGCGGCATTTTGTGCCTGCAGAACAAAGATACGGGCAGGAATCTATGAGGCGTTCTGTGCCTGCAGCAGGAAAAAGGGATTATAGCGAATGCGGTTTTGGCACATCGATTGCACTGGGCTGCGGGGGACGCAGCTATCTGGGAAATCTGCATTTCTGCAGTCCGTATGCGGTTGATCAGCGTACATGCCTTGCGTATCTTGACGAATATGAAAAGACCGAGGATTATACAGACATTACCTATGGAATACTGCTTTCGCAGGAGGAATTAAAGAGGCGGTATGTAATCCGGCATCTTATGATTATGCCCGGACTGTGGCTGGAGCGGTATCAGGAGCATTTTGGAAGCCAGGCTGCGGATGATTTTCCGATACTCGAAGACTGGGTAAGGAAAGGATACGCAGAGGTAGAAAGGTATACAGATACAAATGGAACGGGTGGACAGAATGAGAAAAAGGAATTTCTGGCCTTGACAGAAAGCGGAACCGCTCTGTCAGACTATCTGGGACCGCAGCTGATTTCTGAAAAGATCCGCAGAGCAATGCACGAATGGGAGGAAATGTATGGGCAGGCGCATGGTTTTGTACCGGGGCAGTCTGAAAAGCTGTAACTATCACTGCAGCTATTGTCCGTTTTCAAAACACCGCATGGCAGGGCGTGAGCTTGAAAAAGACCGCATGCAGTGGGAGTTTTTTGTGCAGTCTTATGAAAAATATACTGAGGCTGCAGGAATCCATGCACTGATGGTGGCTCCCTATGGAGAGGCGATGCTTCATCCTTGGTATTGGGAAGGACTGGCCAGAATCAGCGCCCTTTTCGAAACAGAGGCGGCAGGCGCGCAGACAAACCTCAGCTTTCCGGTTCAAGAGTCACTGGAGCTGTATAAAAATATGGGAGGAAAAATTGAAAAATTAAGGATCTGGGCTACGTTTCATCCCGAAATGGTTTCCGGCAGGGATTTTGCGGCAAGCTGCCGGTCACTGCATGAGGCAGGAGTCATGCTGTGTGCCGGAGCAGTGGGCGTACCGGAAAACATCCCTCTGCTGAAGCAGCTGCGCAGGGAGCTGCCCCCGCAGATTTATTTGTGGATCAACCGTATGGACGGCATGCAGCGTGCGTATACGCCGCAGGAGATACAGGATTTTGTCAGCATAGATCCTTATTTTTCAAGGGAGCTGCTGACACATGCGGCAGATGCTGCACAGTGCAGGGAGCGTCTGTTTGTAGAAGGAAACGGAAATGTGAGGCTGTGTAATATCAGCCGGCCCGAACAATTGGCGCGCGGTGGGGATGCATGGGATCAAAAGCAGGATGCAGATCACCTGCCTTTTAAATGCAGCCGCAGACAGTGTACCTGCTACCTGGCATATGGCGGCAGGGACAATCTGATGAATCAGGTACTGTTTGGCCCCTATCCGCTGTTTCGCATTCCAAGGCGGGCCAAAGCAGTTTTTCTGGATATCGAAGGGACGCTGCTCGCAGCTGAACCGGGATCGGTAGAAGCAGGGCTGAAGGCGCTTGCAGGGGAGAATATCCCTGTTTTTTTTGCTACGACGCTGCCATATAAAGACGCAGTACGGCGCTGCATGCCGATCTGCCGTTATTTCAGCGGGGGTATTTTTGCGGCAGGTGCACATCTGCGCCTTATGAACGGGGCCAGAGAAAAAGAATATTTTCACTGCTTAGATGAAAGCTGCATTCCAGACCTGCAGTCGGCTGCACGCAGATACCATTTTCGAATACTCAGCTGCCGCAGCAATGGCAGATGCTATAAGCTCACGCTGCTTCGTGCACACCGCAGGCCCTGGGATTCAGTTCAGGCCGGGGAGGTGTTTTTACAGATACCGGATTCTGCCAGAAAAAATCTGCGTTATTTTATTGAAGATAACTGCTTACAGATCACAGCAAAAGGCGTTGACAAAGCATACGGAGTACAAAAAATCTGTGCATGGCTCGGCATAAGGCCGCAGGAAGCATATGCTGCGGGAGATTCATCGGAAGACCTGTGCATGATGCAGATGACAGGCAGCAGTTATACGAATCCAGCAGGCTGACATAAATCGAATTTTGAAAATCCAGCAGGATAAACTGATTTTTCAAACACGCTCTAGAGCGTGTTTGAAAAATGCTTTCCGTGAGATGTGCTTCACACTTGGTGGAGAATTTATCCCAAATTTATGAGGCATAGCGGGCTATGTTGATTAAATTTGGGATGAATTATCCGCAAAGTGGGGAGTGCAGATCGCGGGACTGATTTTTCAAACACGCTCTAGTATTAATATAGATCAAATAGGAAAATAAAAATTATAAAAAAACAGGTTTATAAGCTGATCCAGATAAAAGAATCCGTTTGGCTTTCCCCATTTTTATTTTGTTTAGTACCCATAAATATTTTATTTATACATGTTTATAAGGATTTGACATTTGTGATTGTATCTATTTTAAGAAGCGCCAAAAATAGAGCTTTAAAGGTGCTGATTTGAAAAAATGGGGAAAGCCAAAAAGAATCCGTGATTGACAAATAATTATTTTTATGACATAATACCTTCATAAAACCTGCGGGAGTGGATTTTTCAAGAAGGACTAGAACCGCTTATGGTCTATAGGACTCGCCTTGGAGCAGATGTTCTTACATTGCGGTAATAGAAGAGCTTTTTTCGCCACACAAGTGCATTCAGCATTTGTGTGGCTTTTTGCTGTCGTGGGATAAAAATAGATGATGGCTGAGGAGGAAAAATGGAACAAACATTTATGAAGGAGCGGAAAGTATTTCCGCTGGTAATGTCTATGTCGCTGCCTATGATCATATCGATGGCGGTAAACTCACTTTATAATATTGTAGACAGTTATTTTGTGGCAAAATACAGTGAAGAGGCTATGACGGCGCTGGCGCTGGTATTTCCGATTCAGAATCTGATCAACGCGATTGCGATTGGATTTGGAATCGGGATCAATGCGGTGACAGCCTATTTTCTTGGAGCAGGGGACAAGGAGCGGGCGAACCAGGCGGTGACGCAGGGAATTCTTTTGAACCTGCTGCACGGCATTGTACTGACTGTTTTATGTATTGCGGTCATGCCGGCTTTTCTGCGGGCATTTTCTCCGGGGGAAGAGGTAGTAAAGCTGGCACTGGCATATTCGAACCGTGCATTTTTGTTTTCCACAGTTATAGCGGCAGGCATATCGTTTGAGAAAATTTTCCAGTCTGCAGGATATATGAAGGCTACGATGTTCAGCATGATGTGTGGATTTGTGGCAAATATTATATTAGATCCGCTTATGATTTTCGGGGCGGCTTTTTTTCCTGCGATGGGAATTGCCGGGGCAGCATATGCAACAGGCATCGGGCAGTGCATATCGCTGGCGGTGTATCTGATTTTGTATGCAGTAAGGCCGATTCCGGTAAAAATTGAAAGGAAACATGTGCAGATCAAGAAAGAAATGGCGGGAAGGCTGTATGCGATCGGTATTCCTGCTACATTAAATATTGCACTGCCTTCGCTGCTGATTTCAGCACTGAACGGTATTCTTGCAGGATTTTCAGAGAAATATGTGCTGGTGCTGGGGGTATATTATAAGCTGCAGACGTTTATCTATCTGACTGCAAACGGCATTATTCAAGGAATCAGGCCGCTGATCGGATATAATTATGGAGCGGGAGAGCATGCACGTGTAGAAGAAATCTATCAGACGACGCTGAAGCTGGCTATGGGGGTTATGGCAGTCGGTACGCTGCTGTCATGGACAATCCCGGAAAAGCTCATCGGTTTGTTTACGTCTGACGCGCAGACCATTCAGATGGGCGTGGACGCACTGCATATCATCAGCCTGGGATTTTTGGTATCCGCATTTTCCGTAACCAGCAGCGGAGCATTGGAAGGGCTGGGCAAGGGCCGGCAGTCCCTTTATATTTCACTGGCCAGAAATGTGGCAGTGATTATACCGGCAGCGTTCTGCTTCAGCCGGTTCGCAGGCGCGGACGGCGTATGGGCGGCGTTTTGCGTCACAGAATTTGTATGCGCAGTATTTGCGTATTTTATATATAAAAATGCACAAGATAAATAACGGATAGAAATGCCGGCATTCTGGACGAAGATATCCAGAATGCCGGAAAATGTGTAAATCAGATATACTGTTTTAACGCTTGATATCGTAGTTCATGTTCATCAGGTTGCGTATGCTTTCGACATCATCAGTGATATTTGCATCTCCGCGGATAGTGTGCTTGATCGCGCTGCTTGCAACAGCAAAGTTGGCCATATCCATCGGCTTATATCCATGCATCATCGCATAGATCAGTCCGCTGGCAAATGCATCTCCGCCGCCGACGCGGTCTAAAATGTTAAACGTAAACATTTTGCTTTCAAATGTATGATCTGCATACCAGATAAAAGCCTTCAGGCTGTTTTCGCTGCCGCTGTGCGCATAGCGTACATGACGGGCAATGCATTTGATATTCGGATACTCTGCTACAAAAGCCTGGAAGATTTCGTCCTGTTGCTCATAGCTTGGCTGCAGCGGCACGCCGTCTTTTAAGTCGCCTTTGCTATGGTCATTATTATCTTTCCACAGATGATACGGCTCAATGCCGAGGAGCACATCTACGTATGGCAGGCATTCGGTACAAAAATCTCTTGCCTCTTCCCATGTCCAGAGCTTGCTGCGGAAGTTTCCGTCAAAGCTGACGGTGATTCCTTTTTCTTTTGCAACACGCAGGCTGTCCATAATCAGCTTGCGGCAGTTTGGGGAAAGCGCCGGAGTAATGCCGCTCAGGTGCAGCCATGTAAAGCCGTCCAGCAGTCCGTACAGGTCTACGGTATCAAAATCAAACTCAGTAATGGCGCTGTTTTTCCGGTCATAAATTACTTTGCTGGCGCGTATGCCGTAGCCGGTCTCCAGATAGTAGCTGCCCAGACGGTGGGTAGGAGTCTGCTCGGGCGTGCTTAAAATGACCGGCGTGCAGTGTACGTCATTGCTGCGCAGCATACGTACAGCGCTCTTTCCAAGGCTGTTGTTTGGTACAACACTGAAAAAAGTAGAGTCAACGCCGAGGTTAGCCAGGGCCAGAGCGATATTGGCTTCACTGCCGCCGTAGCTGGCCTCAAAGCTGGTCGTCATACGTATTTTTTCATAATTGGGAGGTGTCAGGCGGAGCATGATTTCTCCGATTGTAATAAATTTGTGTTCACTGTCACTATTGACTAATAATGGGTTAGTATGATGCATGAATAAACCTCCTGTATGTATGTGATAAGGTAAATGATTCTGTTTTCTATTTTATGATAATTGGACAGGTATTTCAACTATTTAAAGAAGAAATTAGGTAAAATTTACAAAATATGAAAAAAAAGTAAATTTTCGAAAAAAAGATTGAGAATCCTGCCGGGACAAACTATAATAATATATAACGGTGGAAAAAACCGCTATAACAAGATTACGGCGGATGGGGAGAGTCCGCAGAATAGGAGGGTATTACGTGAACTTAAATTTAAAACCACAAAACGAATGCAGATTTGATGCAGTATCTTTAGGGGAGGTTATGCTCCGGCTTGATCCGGGTGAAGGAAGGATTCGGACAGCAAGATCGTTCAGGGCATGGGAAGGCGGCGGAGAATACAATGTTATCCGCGGACTGAAAAAGTGCTTCAAATTAAATACGGCAGTCATTACGGCATTTGCTGATAATGAAGTAGGCATGCTGCTGGAGGATTTTATCAATCAGGGCGGTGTGGATACTTCTTTGATTAAATGGATGAAGACAGACGGTATTGGACGTATCTGCCGCAACGGGCTGAATTTTACAGAGCGTGGATTTGGCATTCGCGGAGCTGTCGGATGTTCAGACCGTGCAAATACAGCTATTTCAAAAGCAGCACCGCAGGATTTTGATTTTGAGCATATCTTTGGTGAGCTGGGCGTGCGCTGGCTGCATACAGGCGGTATTTATGCTGCATTATCAGAGCAGTCCTGTGAGACAGTACTGGCTGCGATTAAGACGGCAAAGAAATACGGCACGATTGTATCCTATGACTTAAATTACCGTCCGTCCATGTGGAGTGCGATCGGCGGATTGGATAAGGCACAGGAAGTAAATAAGGAAATTGCCCAATATGTAGATGTTATGATCGGAAATGAAGAAGACTTTACCGCCTGTCTTGGATTTGAGATCGAGGGCAATGATGAAAACCTAAAGACGCTGAATCTGGACGGCTATAAAAAAATGATCAATGAAGCTGCCAAGACATACCCGAATTTTAAGGCAGTGGCAACGACGCTGCGTCAGGTAAAGACAGCAACCGTTAATGACTGGAGCGCAATCTGCTGGGCAGACGGAGAGATTTATAAGGCAAAAGATTACGACGGATTAGAGATTATGGACCGTGTGGGAGGCGGCGATTCCTTTGCATCCGGCCTGATTTATGGGCTGATGACGACAGAAAATGCCGAGTTAGCAGTAAACTATGGTGCTGCTCACGGTGCGCTGGCTATGACAACACCGGGCGATACGACCATGGCAAGCAAGAAGGAAGTAGAAGCAATTATGGGCGGCGCAGGAGCACGTGTTCAGAGGTAAAACTAATCGGAGCTTTAGATTTTGGAGCATCAGATACTGGAGCAATAGGTATCGAAGCATTAAATTATAAAGATGTATGTGAAGGAACTAAGAAAGTAAATAGGAGGAATAAAAAAATGAGCGTAATGGACAGCATGAAACAATCAATTATCGTGCCGGTAGTAGTCATCGAGGATGCAAAAGATGCAGTACCTACCGCAAAGGCACTGCTGGCAGGCGGCATCAATGTAATGGAGATCACTCTGCGTACGGCGGCAGCAATGGACAGCATACGCAGCGTAGCAAAAGAATGCCCGGATATGGTAGTGGGCGTAGGCACGGTATTGAATGTAGATCAGGCAAAAGAATCCGTAGAAGCAGGTGCAAAGTTTATCGTATCTCCGGGATTTGATGAAGAGACAGTAAAATGGTGTATCGAAAATGACATTAATGTAACACCGGGCTGCGTAACACCGACCGAGATTATGGCAGCACGCAAGCTGGGACTTCGGGTAGTTAAATTCTTCCCGGCGAATGTGTATGGCGGCTTAAAAGCGATCACAAATCTGGCAGCTCCATTTACGGACATGCAGTTTATTCCTACCGGCGGCGTAAGCACGGAAAACATCGCTGAGTTTGTTGCTACAAAGGCTATTTTTGCTGTCGGCGGCAGCTGGGTATGCAAGAAATCCGACATTTCTGAAGGAAACTTCGACAAGATTACGCAGCTGTGCCAGGAAGCACGTAAGCAGGCAGGCGCGCAGTAAGCAGGATGATCAGCCTGTGCGTCCTTTTCTGTATCGGCAGCAGCCTTCAGGCAAACATTAGAAATTCAGACAAAATTTAGATAAAAGTACTGTGAGAACCTAAAAAAATACCTCTTAAACAGACAAGAACAACATCTGTTTAAGAGGTATTTTATATATAAAATTAGGGCAGCTAGCGCAATATAATCGAAACAGTCAGCAAACTATCATCAGCAGGCAGGGATGGCGGTGAAAGCCGCCCCCTGCGTACAAGGATCTGGAAGCACTCAGAAAAATCAATAGTAATATTCGCAAACGTATGGTATGATAATAATAAAAGGCGGGCGATAAGTTATGCACAGATTCAAACCTCTGAATGATTTTATTTTTGTAAAGACATTAAGAACAATTCCCTTCACCGCTGGCTCACCTTTTTTGACCAGAACATTTCCGATGACACGCTAAAGGAGTTGATGGATATGGATACAGGGATTTACAAAGCGAATGAAAAAATGACATTTCTGGCGAATGACAAGGAAGTTCTCCGGCTTTACCATTTACGTGAGATGGCACAGTTTGACTACAACAGCGGCATGAAGAAAGCGAGGGATGAGGGCAGGACGGAAGAAAAAATAGAAGTTGCTCGGAATATGAAGGCAGATGGGGAACCTGTGGAGAAAATCATGAGATATACTGGATTAACGAAAGAAGAAATCGAAAAATTGATGTAATAAGGACGATTACAAACAGGTGTTGATGTGTGGCATACAAAGCAGATCTAAAGGCAATACCTGTATCCACGATTTTATTTGTGGGAAATGTGGATGAAAAAAACTCCTTAATTTAAGAATCGCCAGTTCCAGTAAATTGCTGGTTCTGGCGATTCCTTGTTTTTATATCTGCCATTTAAAGTAATAACTGATTTTTTGGTAAAAAGGGGATTTCGCATTAAATGAAAATAGTGTGTATCTAGAAATTAAAATATTACATCAGATCTTTCATATCACAGCCGTCCATATCATCAAAATCCTGATTTTCACCGACCATGCCCCAGATAAATGTATAAGCCTGCGTGCCGCAGCCGGAATGGATGGACCAGCTCGGAGAAATGACAGCCTGTTCATTGCGCATTACGATATGGCGGGTTTCTGTTGGTTCACCCATATAGTGCATAACGATTGCGTCGTCCGGCATATCAAAGTACAGGTATACTTCCATGCGCCTGTCGTGCGTATGGCACGGCATGGTATTCCAGACACTGCCAGGCTCCAGCCGGGTCATGCCCATTTCCAGCTGGCAGCTTTCGACCTGTCCCGGAAGGATATATTTGCAGATTGTTCTGTGGTTGGAAGACTCTAAGGAGCCCAGCTCTACCTTATTGCTGTCATTTACGATTACAACGCCTTCCGACGGCTCGCCTTCCGGCTTGATCAGCACGGTAGGATAGGCCGTATGTGCCGGAGCGCTGTTTAAGTAGAACTTTGCCGGAGCAGACGGATCTGTGCTTTCAAATATAATATCCCTGGAACCCATTCCAATGTACATGCCCTCTTTTGGGCCTACCTCATATGACCTGCCGTCTACGGTGATCCTGCCGGACTGGCCGATATTAATCACGCCTAATTCGCGCCTCTCACAAAAATACTGCGCGCGCAGCTCGTCCCCCGCGGTCAGCTGCAGCGGCTTGAGAGGAACAGCCGAGCCTGTAATAATGCGGTCAATGTGGCTGTATACCAGCTTGATCGTGTCTGGTGCAAATAAATCTGCGATTAGAAATTCTTCCCTTAATCGGTTCGTTGTGTAGTGCTTCACATCCTTTGGTGAAGCTGCGGTTCTTAATTCCATGATTTTATTTCCTTTCAAATGATAAAATCCCTGCTGGAGCGTGTTTGAAAAATCATTCCTGCCAACTGCACGCCCCGCTTTGCGGGAGATTTGACAGAAAGCATTTTTCAAACACGCTCTAGGCAGCGGCTTGGCTGTATTCCGCTGCCAAAGGGAATTTAAATATTTAGGAGTTATTGAAAACGTGCCAAAAGACCGGCGTTTATTCCTGAGAGGTATTTTATTCCTGCGGTTTCAGGTTAAAGCCGAAATATTTGACAGCGTTGTTATAGCATATGCCTTTGACGATTTCAGAAAGTGTATCGAAATCATCCGGGTATTCGCCGTTTTCTACCCATGTGCCGAGCAGCTCGCACAGAATACGGCGGAAATAATCATGTCTTGTATAAGACAAAAAGCTTCTAGAATCGGTCAGCATTCCTACAAATCCGGACAAATTGCCCAGGTTTGCCAGAGAAATCATCTGATCCTGCATGCCTGTTTTATGATCATTAAACCACCATGCAGACCCCTGCTGGATTTTGGCAACAGCGGTAGAATCCTGGAAACAGCCCAGAATGGTGCCGATTGCCTGATTGTCGTTTGGATTCAGGCTGTATATAATGGTCTTTGGCAGCTCGTCTGTTTTAACAAGTGCGTTTAGGTAATCTGCGATTTCGGATGACGGTGCATAGTTATTAATACAGTCAAATCCGGTATCCGGGCCTAATTTGTCAAAACGAAGCGTATTGTTGTCACGCTTGCAGCCATAATGCAGCTGCATTACCCAGCCGCGCTTTGCATATTCCCTGCCGACGAAGACCATAAATGCTGTCTTATAGCACAGTTCTTCTTCGCGTGTAACAGCACTGCCTAAGAGGCGTTTTGCAAAGACAGCCTCTACCTCTTCGTCTGAAGCCGGATGATACATTACATATTCTAAACCGTGGTCAGATATGCTGCAGCCCATTGAAGCAAAGAAATCCATACGGTTTGACAGAGCCTGTTTTAAATCGGCAAACGTCTTAATGGCAGTGCCGGATGCTTCAGATAATGCAGACAGGTATTCGACGAATGTTGGTTTTTCAATATTCATGGCTTTGTCAGGACGCCATGCAGGCAGCACCTGCACATCAAAAGAGTCGTCTTCCGCGATCTTTTTATGCCATTCGAGCGTGTCCACAGGATCGTCTGTCGTGCAGACTAAAGTAACGTTTGATTGTCTGATCAGATTACGTGCGGACATGGATGGATCTGCCAGCTTCTTATTGCACAGATCCCATACCTCTTCAGCGGTTTTTTTGTTTAATACGCCGTGGTATCCGAAATATTTCTGCAGCTCCAGATGCGACCAGTGAAACAGCGGGTTTCCGATCGCCTTGCCGACACATTCGGCCCATTTTAAGAATTTTTCTTTATCTGGTGCATCGCCGGTGATGAAGCGTTCTTCTACGCCGCAGGAACGCATAAAGCGCCATTTGTAATGATCCCCGCCAAGCCAGACCTGTGTAATATTTTCGAACTGTCTGTCTTCATAGATTTCCTGAGGATTGATATGGCAGTGGTAATCCAGAATCGGCGTGTCTGCGGCATTGTCAAAATAAAGCTTCTGCGCAGTATCACTGGAGAGCAGGAAATTTTTGTCCATAAATTGTTTCATGAGTGTTCCTTCTTTCTTTATTATATTTATTTTCGCGAAAGCTCACCGTGTGAGCAGCTCCTGGTATACCGATATGCAGGAGCTGGGCTTATCGTATCGCGAAGATACGGTGGAAAGCTTTCGGAGTGGTTATAATGGAAAACCGCTAAAAAAGCGTAGTGCCGCGCTTTATAAGCCTGCCGTCATAAATGGCTTTTTTTGGCATTTCTTCACCGGCAATGACGCATAACAGTGTCTGGACCAGCTGATGGGCAAGTGTTTCCAGACGGTTATCTACGGAAGTCAGCTCTGGTGAGCAGCATCCGGTCAGTATTGAATTGTTGCAGCCGATTACAGATACATCCTGCGGTATGCGCAGCCCCCTGTGCTGCGCGTATTTCATTGCGCCGATCGCCAGGGCATCGTCTGAGGCGATTATGCCGTGGAATGTAAGGCCGCTGTCTGCGATCTGTGTGACAAAGTCCGCGATATCTGCCAGTGCATCCGGCCTGCCGTTATAGCGGCAGACATATTTTGGAAAATCTGTGATCCCATTTGCCTTCATGGCATCCTGTACGCCGCGTCTTTTTCTAGTGCCGCTGTATGAATCGGAATTATATAGGTATAATATGTCTGAAATGCCGGAGCTGAACATGGCAGCAGCAGCTTCGTACATGGTCGCATAATCATCACAGAGCATACTGTATACATTTGGATGGTCGTATGCAGCATTTAACAGCATAATCGGCACCTGCTGTGCTGCGTCTGCTATATATGAGTTTTCAATTTCTGTAGGAGCAATAAAGTTTGAGCCTACCAGTATGATGCTGTCCACTTTTTTGGACAGGATTAGGTTCAGATAATTTTTTCTCGCATCTAAGTTATAGCCCGTGCAGCAGAGCAGGGCTTCATAGCCGTTTGCCTGCAGCTCTTGTTCTAAAAGGTAGACGGCCTTTGCCAGATATAGGTCAGAAGAATCTGCGCACAGAATGCCTACAGTCTTGATTGAATTTAAGCCCATGCCCCGTGCATATGCATTTGGAATATAGTCGTATTCTTTAATGATATCCATTACCTTCTGCTGCGTGGACGGCCTGACATTTCCGCTCCCATTGATGACACGGGAGACAGTTGCAATCGACACACCGGCTTTTTGTGAGATGTCGTAAATTGTGATTGTCATAATACCTCCATGTGCCTTCTTATTCCAGTGAGGTATTCTACTGCAAAAACATGTAAGCAGTTACAGTAAAATTGGAATCATTATACATTATGACAGGGAATAAAGCAAGCAAAATTTGCAAAAATTATAAAAAAAACAAAATTTATAAAAAATTTCGCACAGAATCTATAAAAATTATAAATTAATTAGAAAATGAGTATTGACTTTTTGGGAAAAATATGTAAAAATACAGAATGTAACCGCTTACATTTGATGAAAATGTAAAAGCCTTGAAAAAGTGCAGAAACGGGCAGCAGTTCTTAGGGATTTATGATCGAAAAATAGCTGTTATCGTGACTTTTATTACAAATCAACCATAAAATGCGGTGTTTTCAATATACAAATCAGCATTTTGCCAAAAATATTTATGTAAGGTTTCGGCAAATAAAGTAAGCGCTTTCATATTGGATATCGTAATATCGGCTGACTGGGCATCGGAAGGATTATTTTAGGCAGAACAGGTAACAGCGTCAGAAAGCAGCAGATCCGGCAGAGGATGAAAGCCTTGTTTTCAAGAAAGGAATTTTTAAAGCATGGAACTATTAAACAGACAAAAAACAAACAAAGCAGAGAGGCCGGTGAAGGTTCTGCAGTTTGGGGAAGGCAACTTCCTGCGGGCGTTTGTGGACTACATGATTGACATCGCGAATGAAAAGGGCGATTTTCATGGAGACATCGTCCTTGTAAAACCGATTGAATTTGGTTCTCTCGAGCGTTTCCATGAACAGGAATGCCAGTATACGGTGCAGCTGCGCGGCATTGTAGACGGCAGGCCAAAAAAGATCAACCGTATTGTGACAAGCGTGGCGGATGCGGTGGATGCTTACAGCGAATACGAGAAATACGCTGATTTTGCCAGGCTGGACACACTGCGTTTTATCGTATCGAATACGACAGAAGCGGGCATTGTGTACGACGGCACGGACAGGATGGAGCTGAATCCTCCAAAGACTTATCCGGGGAAACTGACCAAGCTCTTGTATGAGAGATACCGGCATTTTAACGGGGCAGCCGACAAAGGGCTTGTCATGCTGCCGGTAGAGCTGATTGACGACAACGGCATACATTTAAAGGAATGTGTGTTGAAGCTGGCAGATCTATGGCGGCTGGAGGACGGATTTATCAGCTGGCTGAATGAAGCATGCGTATTTGCGTCTACACTGGTTGACCGCATTGTAACAGGATATCCAAGGGACGAAGCGCAGCAGCTGTGTGAAGAGTTCGGCTATCAGGACAATCTGATCGTCACCGGCGAGCCGTTTGCATTATGGGTCATTGAGAGTGAGGCAGATCTGAGCCGGGATTTTCCACTGCCTGCGGCAGGGCTTCCTGTTATATTTACGGACAATCAAAAGCCTTATAAGCAGAGGAAAGTCCGCATACTGAATGGGGCGCATACATCCTTTGCGCTGGCTTCTTATCTGTGTGGAAATGACATTGTGCTGGAATCCATGAACGATGAGATGATCGTCCGTTTTATCAGGGAAACGATTTTTGAGGAAGTGATTCCGACACTGACACTGCCCAAAGAAGAACTGGAAGAGTTTGCAGAGGCAGTGATCACACGGTTTAACAATCCATATGTAAAGCATGAACATCTGTCCATTTCGCTGAACTCGGTATCGAAATGGCGCGCAAGGTGCATGCCGAGCTTTTTAGCATATATGGAGAAGGAAAAGAAGGTTCCTCAGCATCTGGCATTTTCGCTGGCATCTCTGATGGCATTTTATACGGGGGAAGAAATCAGGGAGAAGGCGCTGATCGGACACCGGGACGGCATGGAGTACCGGATTATGGACGACGCAGATGTATTAGAATTTTTTGCAGCCGGCAGCGGCAGACAGACAGGCGAATATGTACATGCAGTGCTGGGCAATACAGGATTCTGGGGGCAGGACCTGAGTACGCTGGCAGGAGTAGAGGGGGAAATTACTTCTGATCTTACAAAGATCCGCGAGCTGGGAATGCGCGGGGCAATGCAGGAAATATTTGGACAAAACTAGTGAAATAATGGGGCATATTTCACGGATGGAGCAGAGTATGAAAAACTATATTAAAATTCACGAACAGGATAATGTAATTGTCGCGGTCAGGGAAATCGCGGCAGGGGAGGCTGTCAGCGTGGGCGGTGTACAGGCTCAGGCGCAGGAGACGATTCCTGCAGGGCATAAAATGGCAGTCTGCGATATTGAAAAAGGCGGGGCAGTGATTAAATATGGCTTTCGCATAGGCTGTGCCAGAGAAGAGATCAAAGCCGGACAGTGGGTGCATACACACAATGTAGGCACTGCGCTCGGGGATCTTTTGGAATACAGCTATGAGCCTGTACATATAGAAGAAACTGCGGCACCGGACACTGTATTTATGGGGTATCAGCGTCCGGACGGAAAAGTAGGCGTGCGCAATGAGATCTGGATCATTCCGACTGTCGGATGTGTGAACAATATTGCGACGGCGCTGGCCCATGCTGCAAATGAACGGAAAAAAGGCAGCGTAGAAGGAGTTATTGCATTTCCGCATCCGTATGGCTGCTCTCAGATGGGAGAGGATCAGGAGCATACACGGACGATTCTTGCAGACTTAATCCGGCATCCGAATGCAGGGGGTGTGCTGGTGCTTGGATTAGGGTGTGAAAACAGCAATATCGATGTGTTAAAGCCGTATATCGGACAGACAGACCCGCAGAGAGTGAAATATCTGGTCTGCCAGGAGACAGAGAATGAAATGCAGGCAGGTGCGGGGCTTTTGGATGAGCTGATCGAGTATGCTGCGCAGTTTCAGCGGGAGCCTGTGAGCGTATCACGGCTTGTCATCGGCATGAAGTGCGGAGGAAGTGATGGATTTTCCGGCATTACGGCAAATCCGCTGGTCGGAAAGTTCTCGGATATTATGATCAGCAGAAAAGGGACTACGATACTGACAGAGGTACCGGAGATGTTTGGTGCGGAGACGCTGCTGATGAACCGGTGTGAAAATAAGGAGATCTTTGAACAGACAGTCAGGCTGATCAATGATTTTAAACAGTATTTTAAAGACCATAACCAGACAATCTATGAAAATCCGTCGCCGGGCAATAAAAAAGGCGGTATTTCCACGCTGGAGGATAAGTCGCTGGGCTGTACGCAGAAGTCCGGCAGTGCCCCGGTCAAAGGCGTGCTGGCATATGGGCAGCGTGTTGAGAAAAACGGACTGCATCTTTTGAGCGCGCCGGGCAATGATCTGGTAGCCTCTACGGCGCTTGCAGCGAGCGGAGCGCATATTGTCCTGTTTACAACGGGACGTGGAACGCCGTTTGCCTCACCGGTACCGACAGTGAAGATCTCCAGCAACAGTGCACTTGCGGGATACAAGAAAAACTGGATTGATTTTAATGCCGGTGTACTGCTGGAGGAAAAGGATCTGGATGAGGCAGCCGGAGAATTGTTTGACTATGTAGTGGCAGTGGCCTCTGGAAAAAAGGTATGCAGTGAAGAAGCGGGATTTCATGATATGGCAATCTTTAAACAGGGTGTAACATTGTAAAACAGTTAAGAGATATAAAGTGTTATGAATAATTATTAAAATTAAAGTGAAAAGTTTGAAGAGCTGCGGATAGACAGAACAAACTATAATTCAAAAGGAGGAGATACATATGGCAGTTTTAGACAAGTTTTCTTTGGAAGGCAAGGTGGCGCTTGTGACAGGGGCCTCTTACGGGATCGGTTTTGCGATTGCCTCAGCGTATGCGCAGGCAGGGGCAGTGATTGTATTTAATGATATCAATCAGGAGCTGGTAGACAAAGGTCTCGTAGCCTATGAGGAAAGCGGCATCAAGGCACATGGCTATGTATGCGATGTGACCGATGAAAAGCAGGCAGGCGAAATGGTGGCAAAAATCGAACAGGAAGTCGGCGTCATTGATATTCTTGTAAACAATGCGGGCATTATCAAGCGTATTCCTATGATTGAGATGACAGCAGAGCAGTTTCGGCAGGTAATTGATATAGACTTAAACGGCCCGTTTATTATGGCAAAGGCAGTCATCCCTTCCATGATCAAAAAAGGGCATGGAAAGATTATCAACATCTGCTCGATGATGAGCGAGCTGGGACGCGAGACCGTATCTGCGTATGCCGCAGCAAAGGGCGGATTAAAAATGCTGACCAAAAATATAGCTTCGGAATACGGCGAGTACAATATTCAGTGCAACGGCATAGGGCCGGGCTATATCGCGACGCCGCAGACAGCGCCGCTTCGTGAAACGCAGCCGGACGGCTCAAGGCATCCGTTCGACCAGTTCATTATTGCAAAAACACCGGCAGCCAGATGGGGAGAGGCAGAAGACCTGCAGGGTCCGGCAGTATTTCTGGCTTCGGAGGCGTCGGATTTTGTCAATGGACATATCGTCTATGTAGACGGAGGAATCTTAGCTTATATCGGCAAGCAGCCGCAGTAAAAATAAGTGCCAAGGAAAAATAAGTGCTATAGAAAAAATATAATCATAAATTAAGGAGGAAGAACCATGAAACGTAAATTAGTCAGATCTATTATGGCAGCAGGCCTTGCAGCAGCAATGGCAGTCACGGCAGTCGGGTGCGGCGACAAGCAGAACAACGAAGAGGACAAAGGCGGTTCTGATAATCAGTCAGAAGAGTCAGACGGTGCGGATGATTCCAATGAAGATGTAGGCGAACCGAATGGGGATTACGAGGCATGTACACTGACGATCTCCTGGTGGGGCGGCGATGACAGGCATATGCCTACGCAGGAGGCGATTAAGGCATTCCAGAAAGAATATCCGGGCATAAAGATCGAAAATACTTATGCAGCATGGGATGGCTGGGAAGAGAAGATGGCTACCGCGTTTGTGGCAGGCACAGCGCAGGATGTCAATCAGGTAAACTGGAACTGGATCAACCAGTATGATAAAAACGGTGAGGCATTTTTGGATTTGAATGACTATGCCGAACAGATCGATATGTCCCAGTTTGACAGCTCATATCTGGAAATGTGCCAGATCGCCGGTACACAGGCTGCAATGCCGGTATCGATGACAGGCAGGATCTTCTATTGGGATAAGACCTCTTTTGACGAGGTGGGCATAGAAGTGCCAAAGAGCTACGCAGACCTTCTGGCAGCAGGCAAGGCATTTGCCGAGTATGATGACAGCTATTATCCGCTGGCACTGGCAGAATATGACCGTACGATGCTGATGGTATATTACCTGGAGTCTAAATACGGCGACGACTGGGTTGTAGACGGTGAGCTTCAGTATGATCAGGCAAAAGTAGAAGAAGGACTTAAATTTATACAGGAACTGGAAGACAATCATGTAACGCCAAAGATCTCCAAGCTGGCAGGTGACGGTGCGGCTTCTCTTGACCAGAACCAGAACTGGATTGACGGACATTATGCAGGCATCTTTGAGTGGGATTCATCCGCGGGCAAATTTGCAAAGGCGTTGGAAGAAGGACGAGAAATTGTAGTAGGTGATTATTTCTCTGACTGGGGTGAGCATAAAGGCGGTTTTGCAAAGGTATCTATGGGCTGGGCGATCAATGCAAAGACCGAGCATCCAAAGGAGGCTGCTATGCTGGTAAACTTCCTGTTAAACAATGAAGCCGCAGCGGAAATCCTTGGATCATCCAGAGGAATCCCGGCGTCTAAGTCTGCATTGGCGAAGGCAGGCAGTGTAGAAGGGCTGTTAGATCCTCTGACTGTAGAAGCAAACGGCAAGGTGCTTGCATGGTGCAGCAATGAGCTCGATCCGATGTTTGAAGATTCCAGGCTGAAAAACAGCGATGGTGTATACTATGATGTCATGGCAGGACTCAGCTACGGCGACTATGATATCAGCGAAGCAGCAGCCACGCTGATCGATGGAATAAACAGCGTAATTCAGTAAAATTAACAAATCGTATCACCTTAGGCTGCTGCATCGCATGCTATATGGTGCCTTGGGAAAGCAGAAAATGCGGCAGCCTTATGAAAAGGCGTTTTATGAAAAATATAGAATCATTATTGGAAAAAACTTTAAAAGAAGATATAACTTCGGAGTCTGATGCGCAGGCCGTTTGCTTGCTGGCAGGGAGCCGACAGATGTATGAAGCCTCCGGCAGCAGTGTGTATCTGGACTTTTTTATGCACAAAATGGAACAGATCGTCTGCGGGGACGGAAGCATTTTTGTGCTGCGCCAAAAGCCGGAGGATCGTAAAATGCAGTGTACCGGGATGGGGCGTGAATTATTATGGATGTACGCATATTCTGGAAATGAAAAGTACAAAAAGGCAGCCGATTGGGAAATTGTGTCAGTCAGGGAACAAACCAGGGGGCTTTTGCAGAAGTATTCCGGGGAAGACAGTATGCTTTTATATCTGACACAGCCGTTTTATATGGAATATGAGACAAAATACCACAATAAGGCCGAGTACAAAACAATCGTAGAGCTGCTGTCTGTGGCAGGACGCTGTATGGCAGCCGGCGAAGGGGCCGGCTGGTATCTTATGGCGCTGGCGGATGTGATCGGCTGCATGAGTATGGAGATTTACGAGCATTATAGATTTCTTGAAGAAATTTTAAAGAAAAATGTCAGACGGCTGATCAAGGACAGTGACAGCCTGCCAAAAGACGAAGATCATGATCTGGGCATTCTGCTCGGGACAGCTGTTTTAAAAGCATGCAGCCAGAAAAATCTAAATTTGGAAAAATATGCGCAGGCAGGACTCAGTCTGATCGGGGAACGGATGAATGCTTTGGATTTCGTAAAACGGAAAAAGACTGTGGGGCTTTTGATGATGGCGTACGCACAGTTTTTGCGATTTGGGGGCGGGCATGTGTCCGCGTAGAAATACCACGGGAAAGAGGAGGTATAAAAATGAAGCAGAAAAAGTCTATTGTAGATGTCTGTAAGCAGAATATCGGATTTTTCTTTATTCTGCCGTGGCTGATTGGATTTTTAGTATTTAAGTTTTATCCGATGATTTCATCTTTGTATTACAGCTTTACAGATTACAATCTGTTTGGAGGGATGAGTGTAGTAGGAACACTGCAGAATTATATCGATGTGTTCACAACGCCGAAGATTACAAAAGCTCTGGGTGTCACTTTTAAATATGCGTTTATGACGGTTCCATTAAAGCTGGCATTTGCATTATTTATTGCATACATATTAAACTTCAAGATCAAAGGCGTGAATCTGTTCCGTACTGCATATTATGTGCCGTCTATTCTGGGCGGTTCTGTAGCGATCGCCGTATTGTGGAAGGCTGTCTTCCGTGATGACGGCCTGATCAATACATTTTTGGGCTTTTTCGGTATTGACGGGCCTAGCTGGCTGGGCGATCCGAATTATGCATTGTTTGTAATCTGCCTGCTGCGTGTATGGCAGTTTGGTTCGGCGATGGTACTCTTCCTTGCGGCATTAAAAGGCGTACCGCAGGACCTGTATGAAGCAGCCTCCATTGATGGAGCAGGAAAGTGGCGTCAGTTCTTTACGATTACGGTTCCGATTATAACTCCGGTTATATTCTACAACCTGATCACTCAGCTGGCACAGGCATTCCAGGAATTTAACGGGCCGTTTATCATTACATCGGGCGGACCGAGAGGATCTACGACGCTCGTATCACTGTTGATCTACAACAGTGCCTTTAAGGATTATGAGATGGGCATGGCAAGTGCAATGGCGTGGGTATTATTCATCATACTGGTGATCTTTACCTCAATCGCTTTTATCAGCCAGAAATTCTGGGTATTCTATGGCGACGAATGATGGGAGGTAGTGAAATATGCAAGCAGAAAGTAAATTTAAACACAATTTAAATACGTTTTTAAGGTATTTTGTACTGGTTCTGGTTGGCCTTATTATGATCTATCCTCTGCTTTGGATGATCGGCGCTACATTTAAGTCCAATGCCGATATTTTTTCAGGAATCGGCTTATTTACCTCCAATCCGACATTGGAAGGCTATCAGGCTGCCATGACTAATTATGGCGGTGACATTAATATACTGCGGGCGATGATTAATACATTTTCCTACGTTATTCCAAAGGTAGTATTTACGGTTATATCCGTAACACTGACTGCCTACGGATTTGGGCGTTTTGAGTTTAAGGGAAGGGCTTTTCTTTTTTCCGTATTGATGGCAACACTGTTTCTGCCACAGGTAGTATTGAATGTGCCTCAGTACCTGCTGTTTTCCAAGTTAAACTGGGTCGGCTCCAGCTGGTACCTGCCGATTATCGTACCTACACTGTGTGCAATCGATACGACGTTTGTATTTCAGATGACACAGTTCCTGCGCGGAGTCCCGAGAGATCTGGATGAAGCAGCCAAAATAGACGGGTGCACCGCACTCCAGACGTTAGTAAAGGTAATTGTGCCGATGCTGATGCCTTCGATCACATCCGTAGCACTATTTCAGTTTATGTGGTCGTCCAATGACTTTATGGGCCCGCTGCTATATGTAAATTCACCGGCAAAATATCCGATGGCGCTCTTTGTAAAGATGTCCATGGATGCAGATGCAGGGACAAGCTGGAACCGTATTCTGGCAATGTCGCTGATTTCCATGATCCCTTCCCTGATCGTATTTTTCCTGGCACAGGATCAGTTCGTAGAAGGTATCTCAGCCGGCGGTGTTAAGGGTTAAAGATATTATGTAGATATTGTACATATATTATGCAGTTATCAGGGGCTGTCGCACTAAGCAAAACATATACAAGATATAGTATAGAAGAACGATTTATACCAACTATATCTTGTGTTATTTTTCTTAATGCGACAGCTCCATCCGTTAAATATACCTGCTTTTTGAACGGAAAGCAGCAGTCCGGCGGACATATATACCGCAGCGGATAAGGAGACAAAATGAATATACGATTAATTATGAAGACGGCACGCAGCGTGTCGCTTGAGCTGGACGACGGCGGAATCTATTATACTGCACAAAAATACTGCCTGTATCTAAATGGAAAAGAATGGCATACGCAGCCTGCCCATACAGTAATCACCAGCCTTTATCATTTAAAGCCAGATACCGAATACCTTGCAGAAGCCGTCGATCAGCAGGGAAACGAGGCAGGCAGCCTGCGTTTTCGGACAGAACAGGAATTTATTACGTTAGATGTCAAAGAGCTGGGGGCCATAGGGGACGGAGAATCAGATGATACTAGCTTTATACAGGCAGCAGTTATGGCGTGTCCTCCAAAGAGCCGGGTGCTCATACCTGAGGGGACATATAAAATCACGAGTATATTTTTAAAAAGCGGGATTTATCTGGAGCTTGCAAAAGGCGCACGGCTGCTGGCAGAGACAGACCGGAGCCGTTTTGCAAAATTTCCGGGCATGATCGAAAGCTATGACGAACAGGATGAATATAATCTGGGCACGTGGGAAGGCAACCCGCTGCCGATGTTTGCAGGCATTCTGACCGGGATCGGCGTCTCTGACGTAGTGATCTACGGGGAGGGACTGGTCGATGGGTGTGCCAGCCATGAAAACTGGTGGTATAATGAAAAAGTGATGAACGGGGCTTTCCGCCCGCGTATGCTGTTTTTAAACCGCTGTGAAAGGATCAAGGTACAGGGCGTTGCGTTTCGCTCCAGCCCGTCCTGGGTGATTCATCCGTATTTCAGCAAAGATCTGCTGTTCTGCGGGCTTGGCATACAAAATCCGCAGCAGTCGCCGAATACGGACGGGCTCGACCCGGAGTCCTGCTGCAATGTAGAGATACTGGGCGTGCATTTTTCGCTGGGGGATGACTGCATTGCAGTAAAGTCAGGAAAAATCTATATGGGCAGAAAATATAAGACGCCGTCAGAAAATATACATGTGAGCCAGTGCCTGATGGAAAACGGGCATGGAGCTGTCACCGTAGGAAGTGAGATCGGCGCGGGCGTGCGCAATATGGTAGTGGAAAAATGCCGCTTTTCCCATACAGACCGCGGGCTTAGGATAAAGACAAGGCGCGGGCGCGGCAGAGATTCTGTATTAGATCAGATTGTTTTCCGGGATATTTTAATGGATCATGTCATGACGCCGTTTACGGCAAACGCTTTTTATTTCTGCGACCCAGACGGGCATTCGGAATATGTTCAGTCAAAGGAGCCGTATCCTGTGGACGAGGCGACACCGTCCATGAAGTGTTTTTTATTTGAAAATATAAAAGCGTCAAACTGCCATGTGGCAGCGGCTTATTTTGCCGGACTGCCGGAAAGTAAAATCGAAAAGATCGAAATGCGAAACTGTGAGATCAGCTTTGCCCCGCAGGCAAGGGCTGACGTGCCGATTATGTCTGGCGGAGTAGGTGCGTGTGCCAAAAGAGGCATTTATGCTTCCAATATTAAAACACTGGTTTTGGATCATGTAGCAATACAAGGCTGCGACGGCAGAGAGCTTGAGCTGGACGGGGTAGAGCAGGTAGAAAGCAGCATGACGGGAGAGCAGGGTTAGCCGGAAAGGGGAATGTTTATGCAGTTGGGAATTCGTTTGCATGATTTAAAGAAAGCGCCGCTGGAGCAGCGGCTTGAGACAGCGGCAAAGCAGGGGTTTGCCTGCGGGCATCTGGCGCTTTCAAAAGTAATATCCGAATATTCAGCGGCGGACAGTGCACTGACGCCGGGATTTGCGTGTTATTTAAGGCGTATGTTTCAAAAGGCACAGATCGACATAGCAGTGCTTGGCTGTTATTTGAATCTGGCAGATCCTAATGAGAAAAGCCTCGCAAAAAATAAGGCGCGTTATCTGGCAAATATCCGTTTTGCATCCCTGCTTGGTGCAGGTGTTGTAGGAACAGAGACAGGTGCAGTAAATGAAGCGTACCAGTACGAAGAGCGCAACCACAGTGACGAGGCGCTTGGGATATTTATTGACAATTTAAAGCCGGTTGTAGAATATGCAGAGAAAATGGGTGTGATCTTTGCAATCGAGCCGGTATTTAAGCATATCGTATACAGTCCGCAGCGTGCCAGGCAGGTGCTGGAGGCCGTCGGCTCCCCAAACCTGCAGATTATTTTTGATCCGGTCAATTTACTGGATATCAGCAATTATCAGGACAGGGAGCGGATTATACACGAGGCGCTCGGCCTGCTCGGCAGGGATATTGCCGTCGTACATATTAAGGACTTTCAAGTGATCGGCGACGAGCTGGTATCGTCAGCGGCAGGCACGGGAGAGATGGACTACCGTGAGATCATCCGGTTTATAAAGGCAGAGAAGCCTTACATACATGTTACATTGGAAAATACGGTGCCGAAGAACGCAGCTGCGGCCAGAGAATATATACAGCAGCTCTATGATCGGGCCTGACAGATAAGGAAAGGGTGGAAAAATGTTAAAATACTTGTTTGATGTGGAAAATCCTGTATTTCAGGCAATCTATACGGTGGGAAAAATAGCCATGCTGAATTTTATGTGGCTGATCTGCTCCCTTCCGGTTTTTACTATGGGTGCCTCTACGACAGCGCTGATCTATGCCTGTATGAAGCTGCATCGCAGGGAAGGCTATATCTGGAGCAATTTTTTCACCTCTTTCAAAGAAAACTTTAAGCAGTCTACAGTATTGTTTCTGCTTTTTCTGCTTGCGGGTGTTATTCTTGGGGCGGATATGGTGCTTGGAAACCAGTCTGGGACAGGCTATGGCAGGATGATGAAAATAGGGGCATGCATTCTGGCTGTTCCATATGCTCTGACACTGCTTTATGTATTTGCCGTGCAGAGCAAGTTTGTGAATACTGTCAAGGATACAATCCGCTATTCGTTTTTTGTAGCGCTGCGCAATTTTAAGGACACATTTCAGCTGCTGATACTTGTAGTGCTTACCATATGGGCAAATACAACAGTGGCACTGGTAAATTATATTACGATTATATTTGGTATCGGCGCGTTGGCGTATTTTTGTTCGGCATACTATATACGGGTTTTCGAGCGGTATGTGCCGAAAGAGGAGCAGCGGCCAAGATAAAAAATAGTTTGTTCGGAGGGATTTATGGACAGGATTGAAAAATATATCGATGAACTGATGGAAAAAAGTACGCCGGACTGTCCGGCCTGGAATATGGAAAAGATTATGCAGGGGTTAAAATCTACCTGGAACTATGTAGACGGGTGTATGATCAAGGCTGTTTTGGAAATGTATGCCATTACAAGTGATGAAAAATATTTTCAGTTTGCGGAGGCATTTATAGACTGCAGGGTAAACGAGGACGGCTCGATAGACGGCTATGATGTAAATGAGCTGAATATTGACAATATAAATGCAGGCAAGACACTTTTTGAATTGTATGACCTGACAGGCAGGGAAAAATACCGCAGGGCGGTTGATCTGGTATACAGTCAGATCAAACAGATGCCGCGGACAGCGGAAGGCAGCTTCTGGCATAAAAACATATATCCAAACCAGATATGGCTGGACGGGCTGTATATGTGCCAGCCGTTTTATATGGAATATGAGACACGCTTTAACAATAAGAAAAATTATGACGATATCTTCCGGCAGTTTGATACGGTCGTAAAAAATATGCGCGATCCAAAGACAGGACTGTATTATCATGCCTACGATGCATCCAGAGAGATGTTCTGGTGTGATAAAGTGACAGGGCTCAGCCGGAATTTCTGGCTGCGTGCGCTGGGCTGGTTTTCGATGGCGCTTTTGGATACGCTTGACAAGGCGGATGCTGCCTGCGGAGAGCCGTATGAAAATATGAAGCGGACATTTGCTGAGCTGATGGAGGCCATGCTCCGCTATCAGGATGAAAGCGGCATGTGGTATCAGGTCGTAAATGTAGGCGGCATGGAGAAAAACTATCTGGAGACAAGCGGCAGCTCTATTATGGCATATGCGCTGTTAAAAGGTGTCCGGCTGGGATTTCTGCCAGAGCTTTACCGCGAGTACGGCAGGAAAGCGTTTCACGGCATATGTGACAGATACCTGACTGCAGATGAGCAGGGCAGCCTTCATCTGGGCGGGATCTGCCTGGTGGCAGGTCTGGGCGGCAGTCAGAAGCGGCCGGGCACATTTGACTATTATATGTCAGAGCCGGTTGTCAGCGATGATGCAAAAGGCGTCGGGCCGTTTCTTCTGGCCTATACGGAGATGCTGCGGCTGGAAAAATAAAGCAGGATAATATAAGGGAGCTGAGTTGGCAGAAATAAAGCAGGATAAT
>CAJUHV010000038.1:0-9706 GCA_910586445.1 uncultured Eubacterium sp. | reverse complement strand
GGATAATATAAGGGAGCTGAGTTGGCAGAAATAAAGCAGGATAATGCAAAGAGGCTGAGTTGGCAGAAATAAAGCAGGATAATGCAAAGAGGCCGAGTTGAGAGAAATAAAGCAGGATAATGCAAAGAGACTATGGCTGCAGAAATAAAGCAGAAGAATACAAGGGCGCTATGGCGGTAGAAATAAAGCAGGATAATACAAAGACGCTGTGGCGGGAAAAATAAAGCCGGCTTATACAAATATGCTGTGGCGGGAAAAATAGAGCTGATTTTATACGTGGGGAAACGGATACCCGCGGGTTATATGTGTGCATATAGCCTGTGGGTTTTAATCTGCATAAAATTATGAAAAACTCACGTTGTGAGAAAACATATTCTGTGTTATAATTTAACATATTAATAATATAAAGTTAAACTAATAAAATAATTTGATAAGGAGCTTTTACAGAATGAGTGAACAGGCAGTGAAATCCCGCAACGGCGCGATTGATTTTTGGAAATTTGTATTTTCTTTGATGGTCGTCCAGTTCCATTCTTCTAATTTGACAAAAATAAAGACAACTCCTTTTGTCGGAGGGGCGATTGCGGTAGAATTCTTTTTCCTTGTATCGGGCTATCTTATGGCTGCGTCTATTTTTCGGTATGACGAAAATGAGATTATCGTCGGGCGTGATACCCGCCGGTTTATGCTGCATAAAATAAAGGGGCTGTGTCCTGAGATTTTTATCGCATGGGGCATCGGGTTTGTCGTACAGCATATACGCACAGAGGCGACGCTGACTGTGCTGGCCAAAGACCTTATGACCGGAGTATGGGACATGTTTTTCCTCAGGGAGTCGGGGCTTGAGGGATTTCGGGCAAATCCGGCTGCGTGGTATATATCGGCCATGATTTTAGCCATGCTTGTACTGGTGCCGCTGTTTTTCAAAAACAGGGATGTATTTTTAAATGTATGGGCACCGATTCTTGCGATAGCCACAATGGGGTATCTGTCTAAAAATGTGGGTGATTTAAGAGGGCCTACGGACTGGCTGGGATTCTGCTATAAAGGCTGGCTGCGCGCCGTGGGAGAACTGTGCATGGGCGCGATCTGTTTTGGCATCTGCACCAGGATGAAACGTATCTCGTATACTGTGCTGGCGAAAATCCTGCTGACAGTGATGGAGCTGTTTTGTTATATAGGTGTAATTGTATGGTCATATGCGCATAAAGGCTCGCGGATGGATTTTGTCATGCTGCTGTTATTTGCCATAGGCGTAGTTGTGACATTCAGCGGCCAGAGCCTGCTTTCATCCATTTTTAATAATTCTTTGGTATATTTCCTTGGGAAAATAAGTTTTCCGATTTATCTGGCACATAACTACTGGAGCCATGCACTGGTCAGGATTTTTCCGGGTCAGACGTATGTACAGCTGTATCCCAAATACGTGGCAGCTGTTCTGGTTACGACCTGCGTTATTGCGCTGACTGCAAAAATCATGCGCATGGCCGCACCGGCTTTTTTTGCAGGGTGCAGGCGTATGCTGATCGTATGATGCTGTTCTGCCAGATTGGTCGGATCAATCATAAGACAGAGGAAATACCATATGAAAATCTTAGTAGTAGAAGACGAAAAGGATATGAACCATATTATTCAAAAAGAACTGGAATCTGAAGGTTATCTGGTGGATGTCTGTTTTGACGGGGAGAGTGCACTGGATTTTTTGGAGATCGAAGAGTATGATGGCGTGATTTTAGATGTTATGCTGCCAAAGATGAATGGATTTGAGACTTTGAAAAAAGCGCGCAGCAGGGGGGTGCAGACGCCGGTTTTGTTTCTGTCAGCACGCAGCCGTGTGGATGATATTGTAGAGGGGCTGGATATAGGGGCAGATGATTATCTGGTCAAGCCGTTTGTGTTTCAGGAGCTGTCTGCGAGAGTGCGGGCAATGACACGCAAAAAGGCGGGCGTGCGTGAAAATATATACCGATGCGGGGAGCTGACCGTAGACTGCAACGAGCATACGGTAAAGAGGGCAGAAAAATTAATTGCGCTGTCCCCAAAAGAATTTTCAGTGCTGCTATATCTGATCCGCAATCAGAATATCGTAGTCAGCAGGGAGCAGATAGAGGCGAATATATGGGACATGGATCATGACAGCTATTCCAATGTCATAGATGTATATATCCGCTATCTGCGCAAAAAAATTGATGATCCGTATGAGACGAAGCTGATCCATACAATCAGAGGGGTGGGATATGTATTAAGGGTACAGGAATAAAGCAGGTATCCATCGGGCATCATATCCTGCAGCTTTTGATTGCGGCGCTGGCTGTTATGGCAGCAGCCATGCTTATTTTTGTGCACATTCTGGCAAATGCAGCCGTAGAATATGACATTAAGGGGCATTTGGAGAGGGAAGTCTACAAAAATATGAAAGAAGTTTCGCTGAGTGATACAGGACAGGTTGTGTGCAGTGAGGATTTCTGCATAAAAAATGAGGATATTGTCTACCTGATTTTAGACAGCACGGGGAAAGTGCTTGTGGGAGAATATCCTCCGGGCTGTCCGACGGATATTGCAGTGGGCAAAAAGAAGCTGCGTCAGGTATCTGTAGGCATGGAGACCTATTATATACGGGATGCCTGCAGGTATTATAAGAATGAGCCGCAGATCTATATGCGCAGCATTGTACGCAGGTCAGACATATACAGCCGTTATCAGATGCTGGAGTACCTTTCGGCAGTCAGCATATTGGTTGTATCCGGCATTGCGATCGTAGGGGGCATTCTGCTGTCCAGACATATCTCGGATTCATTGAAGGACATGTGCCGGGCGGCGGAAGGCATCGGACAGAATCTGAATATGTCCAGACGGATGGAATATGACGGCAGGTTTTATGAGCTGGACGTGCTGGCACAGGCGAATAACCGTATGCTGTCCCGTCTGGAGGAAACGTTCCGCCAGCAGGAGCAGTTTACTTCTGACGTAGCACATGAGCTGCGCACGCCGATTGCGGTTATGGCTGCTCAGTGTCAGTATGTGCGGGAAAAATCTGTCAGCAGGGAAGAATTTCAAGAGGCGTTTGAGGTCATAGAACGCCAGTCTTCCAAAGTAAACGAGATTATTTCCAGACTGCTGGAGCTGTCCCGGCTTGACCATGACAGAAGGCAGATTCAAAAGGAAGATGTAGACCTGCCGGAGATCGTCCAGTCTGTATGCGAGGATCTGCAGCTGAAATCAGGCGACAGGCTGCTGTTTCAGTTTCACCTGGCGGAGGCGCATATTACGGGAGATATTAATTTAATTATGATCGCAGTGCAGAATTTACTTACAAATGCGGTTAAATACAGCCCTGCAGGGTATATGATTGAAGTTGAAACCGGTATCCGTGATCAGAATGCATTTGTAAAAGTAAAAGACTATGGCGCAGGAATCAGCCAGGAAGATATGGGGCATATTTTCAAGCGGTTTTATAAGGCAGATAAATCCAGAAATTCCGAAGGGTTTGGACTGGGGCTGCCGCTTACGATGAAAATAGCACAGAAACATGGCGGCACCGTGCTTGCCGAAAGCAGGGAAGGGAATGGGAGCACATTTACACTGTTTCTTCCGACGGCATTCCCCGATCAGCTGCAAAAACAGAAGAAAGAAGGATAAAAGATGAATACACTATACGTCCATATCGGCACGACTAAGACGGGAACTACGGCGATTCAGAGCTTCTGTATAGACAATCAGGAGATCTTGAATGCAAAAGGTTATTACTATCCTCTGTTTCCATACCGTTATACGGCAGTATCGGAACGAAGGAACGCACATTTTCTGATTGCGGAGGATTATGCAGGCAGGGGAGGCTTATTTCGGGAAGGGATGGACCGTATCGTGGAATTGTTCCAGACATATCCGAATGTGATACTTTCTGACGAAGGCATCTGGTCGGCACATTATGAGCAGCGCATGGGCATGTGGAAAGCGCTGCGCAAAGAAAGCCGGGAGCATGGGTTTGAGGTGAAAATCATTGTATACCTGCGCAGGCAGGATACATATCTGATTTCCGGGTGGAATCAGATGGTAAAGAGCGGATTTTCAGAAGGTGCCGTCACATCCTGGAATGATTATGCGGGGGACCGGACGGTAGTAAATAAGATGAATTACGGAACCCGCTTGAAAAAACTGGCAGATATGTGGGGCAGAGAAAATATCAAGGTGCGCCGTTTTGAGCCGAAGCGTTTTGTAAATGGTTCGATTTATGCTGATTTTCTGCAGAATATCGATCTGGAGCTGACAGATGAGTATCATATTGAGCAGTCAGTGCGCAATGTAAGGCTGGCGGGCAATACACACGAGATCCAGCGTGTCTTAAATGGCCTGCCGAATATGAACTATACTTATCATGGATTTTTTCGGCGTGCGCTGCTGGCCTATGCGGATGTATCCGGCGAACAGTATCCGTGCGAGATGTTTTCTAAGGAAGAGGCGCAGGAATTTATGGGCCGTTTTGAAGAAGAAAACCGCATGGTTTCGGATCTGTTTTTTGACGGGGAAGACCTGTTTGAGATGAACTGGAAGGATATTCCGAAGTGGGAAAAAGACAATCCGTATATGCAGGATGATATGGTGCGGTTTATCGGGGCGTGCTTTATGCAGCTGATCGACGAAAATAAAAAGTTAAAGGGAGAGGTCAAAGAACTAAAAAAGATGATACGTCACCCTCTTCATGCAATAGGTAAAAAATCAAAAAAGAAATAGTGATAAAAGAAAGTGTATGAGTTCTGTAGCAGGCCGGGTTTTTGGATCTGTTACAGAATTTTTACATTAATTGTAACATAATGCTGAAATCTCTTTTATTTTCTTTAATTTTTTGATATAATATTGTAAAGTCGCAAATAGCATGCGGCACAAAAGAGGGGAGATATAACAGATTCACTATGAATACATTATATGTACATGTCGGTACGACAAAGACAGCGACGACGGCTATTCAGAATTTTCTTTTAGATAACCAAAAGGTGCTGAACCAAAAAGGATATTGTTACCCAATGTTTCCATACCGCTATGAAAATATATCCGAAAAAAGAAACGGGCATTTTTTGATTAATGATCAGGAAACGGATCAAAACAGCGGAGTCTTCCGGGAAGGGATGGACAAGATTTTAGAGCTGTTTGAGACATATCCAAATATCATACTTTCGGATGAGGGGATCTGGTCGGCGTCCCACAGGCGGCGCATGAGCATGTGGAAGGCGCTGAAGGCAGAAGGAAAGGAAAAAGGATTTGACGTAAAGATTATTGTATACCTGCGCAGGCAGGATGCATATCTGGTTTCCAGCTGGAATCAGATGGTAAAAAGCGGAATCGGACATGGAGCAGTAAAGACCTGGGAACAATATGTGGAGGACCAGCGGTATCTGCGGAAGATGGACTATTATAAGCAGCTGAAAAAGACATCTGATTTATGGGGACGCAAGCGTCTGGTCATCAGACGTTTTGAACCTAAGCGTTTTCTTGAGGGATCGATCTATGCAGATTTTCTGGATACAGTAGGGCTGAAGCTGACAGATGAATTCAAGATTGAAAAATTCATGCGGAATATACGCATGGAAGGTAATACACAGGAAATTAAACGTGTGTTAAATAATATGCCGGGGCTGATTGAAAATTATCACAGTTTCTTCTATCGTGCGCTGATCTCTTATGCAGAGCAGTCGGGAAAAGACTATCCGTGCGATATGCTTTCAAAGGAAGAGGCAGAGGCATTTATGGAAGGCTATAAGGAAATGAATCAAAAGGTGGCTGAAGAATTTTTTGGTGAATCCGAGCTGTTTGATTTAAGCCGCAAAGACCTGCCTAAGTGGGAGAAGGACAACCCTCATATGGCAGATGATATGATTCGTTTTGTGGGAGCATGCTGTATACAGCTGATCAATGAAAACAAGGAGCTGAGAAAAGAAATCAAAGATTTAAAATCCAAGATGCAGCACCCATTTCGAACAATTAAGAAGAAATTAATTTCTAAATAAAGCATTAAGCTAAAATAATCTGGGACTATGACAGGGAGAATCCGGTGGCTGGGGAGGAGCCGGCAGTGTACAGGAGGGGTTGTATGAATTTCGGCAGGGAAAGTACGCGGAGGAAACGCAGGAATCTGGTATCAAAGAAAAGTAAGGTCGGAAAAAAATTTGTTATGCTTTTTTGGGAGCTTTTGATCGTAGGCATGGCAGCGGCAGCAGTCTGCATCGGAAGTGCGGGATACGGGATTTATGAGGGGATTTTAGCCTCTTCGCCGAGCATAGAGGAGATTGATGCGACACCTACCGGATACTTATCGACGATTCTGGATGCAAAAGGAAATACGACGGCGACACTGGTAGCATCCGGCTCAAACCGGATTTATGTGACGATAGATGAGATACCCAAAAATCTGCAGAATGCTTTTATCGCGATTGAAGATGCCAGATTCCGCGAGCACAACGGCATAGATATTAAAGGTATTATCCGTGCGGGTGTAAACGGCATAGCTTCGGGTTTTCGTTTTTCGGAGGGTGCCAGTACGATTACGCAGCAGCTTTTGAAAAACAATGTATTTACGAGCTGGACGGCGGAAAAGACGCAGGCAGACCGGTTTAAGCGTAAAATACAAGAGCAGTACCTGGCGCTGCAGCTGGAAAAGGTAGAATCCAAGGACTGGATTTTGGAAAATTATTTAAATACGGTAAACCTGGGGCAGAATACGCTGGGCGTGCAGTCGGCTTCCAGAAGGTATTTTGGAAAAGACGTCTCGGAGCTTACGCTTTCGGAATGTGCGGTAATCGCCGGGATTACGAAAAATCCTTCTGGATACAATCCGATTACACATCCAGATAAAAATGCGGACCGCAGGAAAAAAGTATTGGATGATATGAAAGATCAGGGCATGATCACGCAGAAGCAGTATAATAAGGCGATGAACGATTCTGTGTACAGCAGGATACAAAAAGTCAATGCAAAGCAGCTGGATAAGTCAAGCGTGCATTCTTATTTTGATGATGCCCTGACAGCACAGGTTATTCAAGATCTGATGGAGGTGCTCGGGTGCACGGAAACAGAGGCATATAAGAGGCTGTACAATACCGGGCTTACGATTTATTCTACACAGGACCCGGATATTCAGGCGGTCTGCGATGCGGAAGTAAATAATATGGAAAATTACGGCTCGGTTCCGAAGGTTTCGTTTTCCATGACGCTGACGATACAAAAGCCAGATGGTGAGTTTAAATACTATGATGAGCAGACAATGCTCTCTTATTATCAGTCAGCAGATAAAAATTATACGATCAACTTTAATTCGCAGGAAGAAGCGCTTGCGGCAGTAGAGCGGTATAAAAATGAAATTATGGAGGAAGGCGACACCGTGCCGGAAAACGGGCAGAATATTACCTATACGATCCAGCCGCAGGCCGCACTTACGGTTATCGACCAAAGGACGGGAGAGGTAAAGGCTATGGTGGGAGGACGGGGAGAGAAGACGGCAAACCGGACATTAAACCGTGCGACTGACTCGGTACGCCAGCCGGGCTCTACGTTTAAGGTGCTGGCGGCATTTGCGCCTGCGATCGATACAGGACAGATGACGATTGCTTCGGTAGAGGATGATGCCCCGTATTCTTATACTAACGGCACCCCTTTAAAAAATTATAACAATAAGTATCTGGGCTTTACGTCGATCCGGGAGGCGATTACGCAGTCGATCAATGTCGTAACGGTTAAGACGCTTACGGATATCGGCATAGATACAGGCTATCATTATCTGGTAGACCGTTTTGGATTTACTACGATGTCAGACCGGGATCATAATGAAGCTCTGGCACTGGGAGGAATTACAAATGGCGTAAAAAATCTGGAGCTGACCGCGGCATTTGCCTCGATTGCAAACGGCGGGACGTATATTAAGCCGCGCATGTATACAAAAATTGTAGATCATGACGGAAAAGTGCTGATTGATAACGAGCCAAAGGAGCATGAAGCGTTACAGGAGACGACAGCATGGCTTTTGACAAATGCCATGCAGGATGTATTGACAAAAGGAACCGGCAGGCTGGCAAGCTTTGACGGGATGCCGCTGGCAGGCAAGACGGGCACTACGACAAAAGATAAGGATGCGCTGTTTGCAGGGTTTTCGCCTTATTACAGCTGTGTCGTATGGGGCGGCTATGACGATAATTCCAGTCAGGAGGCCATATCGATTTCTTATCCTAAGCTGATCTGGCGTGCCGTTATGAGCCGCATTCATGAAGGGCTTGCATACAAGGAATTTGACATGCCGGCCGGGATTGTTTCGGCAGAAGTATGCAAAAAGTCCGGGATGCTTCCAAAAGACGGGGTCTGCCAGCATGATCCGCGTGGAGATATGGTTGTGACGGAGTACTTTGCAGAGGGTGCCGTGCCGGAAGAACCATGTGAGCATCATACATCTGCACGCATCTGTCCTTCTTCCGGTATGCTGGCGGGGCCGTACTGCCCGGGCGGGGCATATGCTTCTTCTGTGCGGATCGTCGGAGGCTCGCCGGATTCGGAAGACGGGCCGTATCTGTATACAGGCAGCCGGCGAACGTGTAATATCCATACCAGTCCGCAGACCGTTGAGCCGGATACGCCGGATGATAACACTGTCATTGATGATCCGTCAGTGGCAGATCCAGACGGTATGCAGGACCCGGGTGCAGATCCGGGAACAGGCACCGATCCGGGCGCGGGAGAAGGGCCGGGGACAGGCGCGACGCAGGACCCGGGAGGAAACGTGCCTCCGGCAGGAGATACAGGAAATAATGATACCTTCCAGCCAGAGGGCGGTGTCCCGCCAGACCAGACACCGCCGGATCAAGGCGGAATGGGTGAATTTATAGGAGATTAGAACATGTCACGAAGCTATAAAGCTGTCTATGAAGGCGGCGTTGGTGAGATTGTAGAAAAAAAATCGCGCTTTATTGCAACCGTACAGCCGGTAGACTGTGAAGAAGAAGCGGCTGCATTTATAGGTGTCATGAAGAAAAAGTACTGGGATGCCTCGCATAATTGTTCTGCATTTACAATAGGAAGAAATCATGAGCTGACCCGCTGCTCGGACGACGGAGAGCCGTCCGGCACGGCGGGCAGGCCCATGCTGGACGTGCTGCTGCGGGAGGATATCCATAACGCGGCAGTCGTTGTCACGCGCTATTTTGGCGGAACGCTGCTTGGTACAGGAGGGCTTGTGCGCGCCTATCAAAAGTCTGTTCAGGAGGGACTTGCAGCAGCGCAGGTGATTGAAAAACAGCCGGGGCGTATGCTGGAGATCAATGCCGATTACAACAGCATCGGCAGGATACAGTATCTGCTGGCGCAGCGCCAGATCACAGTTACGGACAGCGAGTATACCGACAGGGTCGTACTGCGTGCCATGGTCCCGGCTGCGCAGAAAGAGGCGCTGGAAAAAGAGATTACAGAAGGCACCAGCGGGAATGCCGGGATGACCTGGAGCGGCGAAGCCGAATTTGCAGTGATAAAAGGCGAGATTCTTATTTTTTAGCTGATAGAATTGTCAGTTTATTTGGCAAATGGTCGAACTTTAAAAAAAGTGAAAAAAATTTAAAAAAAGGCTTGATTTTTTTTTTTAGGCATTATATAATACATCATGTCGAAAGACAACAGCACTGGCCCATCGCCAAATGGTAAGGCAACGGACTCTGACTCCGTCATTTCAAGGTTC
>CAJUHV010000037.1 GCA_910586445.1 uncultured Eubacterium sp. | reverse complement strand
CTGTAAAATATTAAATTTTCAAGGTTACTTCGTGGGCTTTTGACCCCAGCATCATGGAATTTAGATAATGGACTTGCCGCAATGATACGACTTGGAAATTTTGCTGTGTCCTCTTCCGACCACTTATGGGCGAACCATAACAAAATTTCTCCTGTTGATTTAGTTATGGACAATTTTGTCCCAAAGTACAACCGTACCTATAAGTACACACCAGTTTCCTGCGGAGAACCACCGTCTCACGGGACTATGGTGAAATATAGTGTACCTTATAAATTTATATGTGCTGCAGTCGTTGTGTCATAATGTCACAACCATTGCCAAAAGTGGTTACGGTTGTACATGATATACAGCATTGTCCACAGCGGACAACACTTTCCACTTTTACGGATTCTGTCAAATAATTTTACAGTTTCGGTTTGAACCGAAATCGTGAAATAGGAAGTCAAATTAATTGACATCTGAAATGACGCTTTGAATCAAACCGTAATTATTAGGGTTTGATTTTCTAAGGTTGCATTTAGCAACTTTTGAATTTGCTTCCTTTATATTGAAGGTAACTGACAGTGACCTCCGCTCATTTCATCCAACCGGACTAATCGGCAAATAACCATATTCTTTAAAGAATACGATTATAATAAGTCTGTCGTGAAATGCGACACACCTATGAAAGCTGGAAACCCCGACCCTATGGAAATATTTCCACAGGGTAAACTTTTCGGTACTTATTTTCAATAATGTTCCACAATGGACACAATACAGATTCATTTCTAAGGTATGTCGTGAAATGCTATAGCTCAAATAATCTGCTCCGTCAGTTCTGTCGAAGCCGTACTTTTTGGTATATGTTGGATAATGGGTTTTACAGTGTCCTTTGAAAACCAGTCTTCAATAGGGTGGTGCCATTTTTAGACACTACCCATTGTAAGCATCGTCAAATTTGACGCACCTTTAATATTTTCAGAGGGGTACAAAAATTTTTGTACCCCTTTAGCAGAGTCCCACAAGCACATTCCAAACACTAAGCATATATTTCCAAAATACACCCTACATAAACATTTCATCATCAAATATACTGCTTAAATCTAGCCCTGAATCTTTTCCAGTAACGCAAAATAACTCATAATTACATTCACCATGAGATTCATTTTTGCATGTAAATATTTTTTAATGTGGATATGTTTCCCATTACAAATCATCTGATTATATATTCTCTTTTAATATGCTGGCATGACTGTTAAATGTTTTAACAACCTTATCAGTAAACCGGACTGAACATTTCATTCAGCCCCTAATATTCAAATAGCATCGGTAAACTTTTCCGAAGCATCTAAATATTTTTTCTAACATTCAATTTTTATATAATGGAATTATTGTGTAGATACACACAATCGAAACCGCTAATAGTTATTAGATTTTTTAGATATCAGTTTTACAATGTGTTATATTTTCATATTTTGACCAAGATTAAAAGCATATGTAAAGGCTTCTTTGTCATTTGCCATTTCTATATCTTTGATATAATCTTTCCAAAACGGCATATGGCCATTATCTTCTAAACACAACTCAAATGTAAATGAATCATCTTCATCACCCGGTATAATCTGGCCGATATATACAGCATTATCTTTTGTTATAACCTTTACAACATCGGCATGTTTAAAATAATTGTTTTTGTGTGTAATAACTCTGATATTCTCCATACTGTTTTATTCCTCCCGTAATTGTTTTATTTTTTGAATCATTTTCTATTACATGAATTCCGGTTTTACAGTTTGTTTTGATTGCTCTGTAATGGAAATTATTCACTCACAGCCAAATGGTTGTCTCTTATACTCTTAACCGCCACCAAATCGTGGGCGTTAAGATAATACTTCCTATACTGCACATTTCTCATCTAACCATTTTATATATGCAGTCCATAAAGCTGCTGCACTTACATTACAGTCCGCACCAATACTGATCAAATTTGCTGTCATAACTGCTTTTAATATTTTATCTGGCTTATAATTGTTACTCTCAACACAACATTTCAGCATTTCATCTACTATAGCACACTGCTCATCCCATTCTTTTCTTGAAATTGATTCTAATTCCATATTAATTTGTTCATTTGAGATAAAATGGTCATTTATTTTATCAATGTCAGACTTTTTTATCCAGTCTTGCCATACAATATTTTCAAAACGCATATATATATATACTATCCTCCATTTTATATTTTAACTTCGTAAAATTCTGCCGTGAATCTCCAAAAATTCTCACAGTCGATTTTTCGGCCCTGAGATTAACTATCCATCGCTTTCACCACTCTGCACACTCTTAACCCGTACTGCAATTCCCCGGCTCCTTAAATACTGTACAGCCATATCCAGCAGACTCCCATTATTGACCGTTTCGTCCATTGTATCCTGCCACACATGCGGCTTATGATTTACTTCAAGGCCTCCGTGCAGGCCGCTGTCAGCCCATTGTGCCACTTCAAACCCTGATGCATTTACATAATCATCCATGGAGTCATAATCTATGTATACAGACGCACGGACACCGTTCCTGTACGGCTCTGCATCAATTTTTACGGCTGAGCGGAGAAACGCTTCTGTCCTTCTGTAGCTGTCCGGCGTCCATCCTTTATAATAGTCATTCAGAAAATAATTCAGTGTCTGGTACACCCTCCCTGCCATCACGTCCACCATTCTTGTCATTGCCGGCATGAGTGCTTTCTGCAGTTCGTTCATGTTATTGATTCTCTTCAGCATCTATAATCTCTCCCTTCATAACTCCCTTTTCAATCAGGACATTCCTCTGCTGTGCCGTGCACACGCATTTTTCACTTAATCCCGCAAACCCGTCTGCAATATTCTTTCTGTACCTGCTGTTCATCCTGTCTTTTAATTTCGTGTTGCGGCGGTAATTTACCGTGACATACGGGATTCTCTTTTCATCTTCGTCGTCAAATATATTCATTGTTATCGGCGCATGAATTTTTGGTGTCAGCGTGCCTATTCCTGATAAATTCAGTTTCTCGCCGTCTATTAATGCCTTCATACATTCCTCACTGTACCTGTCCAGGATATCCCTTATAACTTCCATTCTATAGATGTTATCTTCTCTCTGCATGATCCGCTCTGCGATCTGTTTTGTTGTAAGCCCGTATACGCGCTTGTAATGTGTTTCTGCTGTCTGCATAATTTTCTTCCTTTCTTTTTTAATTATAATTATAGTTAATTATTGAATCTGATTCTTCATTGTCTGGGCTGTAATGGTTTGAATTGATGATATGATTTTAGAATTATTGGAATATAAATTGAATTGTATGAGATTATCAGAAAAGCAGCAGTGGACTCCGGCATGATCTGCTGCTTTTTGAATTACAATAGCAAATGAATCTAGGGTTTCATTCTCTGAATGGGTTAGACTGAATATTGAATTATGGATTAAATTACAATAAGTGTTACTAACAGTATGCTGAAGATTCCAGCTATATTTACAATTGTAAGCTCATACATTTAGGCACTACAATAAGCGTATTATCAATCATAAAACATAATCAATAATACGCTTATGGAAATGTCTACATCTTCCAAAATAATATCTGTTAGTACACTCAACTATTTAAGATGGACTGGGTCATCCTATCCATACTTATCCTATGCATTATTGCAATGGGACTCTACCTGCTGCTTGACCTGTTCGAAAAAATCTACAAGAAAAACACACAGTAATGCATATGCTACAGCTCAAGCAGCTTCAATGCGATCAGCAGTACAAAATAAAATGCTGCCGCAAGAATTAAAAACAGCGCATATTCAAACAAGAACCCCATCATAATTTCCAATGCCATTACCGCGATATGCACCCACAGTTTTGCATGATTCAGCGCTGCGACCATCACAGCCTCAATCACAATTACAAAGCCAACCGTAACCAATGGAATCTGAAGCAGCCAGGTGCTGAGAAAAATCAGCACCTGGCTGCCCGCCAGTATGCCGGCCATAGCCATCCTGACTGCCTTTCTATTAATTTTTTTGACCGTCTCTGTTGACAGTCCGTCATTCGTTTTATCGCTTATATCTTTATCTAAATCCACAAGACCAATCTCTTCTTCCTTGCGTCTTAATCCACTCATAATATCACTTCCTAAACTTTACTTCATATACATACAGGACATCCTGCCCCGAATCAGCTATCTTCCACTGTATTCATATCCAGTGCAGTCTTTCTTCCATAAAGATCTGCTTTTATAAATCTGCTTTCATAAATCTGCTTTTTCGACATAAACAGCCAGCAGAACTATTATATACTTTTTTTTCTAAAACCTCAACTTGAATATGGATTTCTTATGCTAAAATTTATAAATATTTTGTAAAAATATAAATCCAGCATGTTTATACGAATAAGCATCTCTTTTTAATCCTGATATAGATACACTCTGAAACAAAATTATATTTTTTTCCAAAAAAAGCTTGCTTTCTTTTTCTTTTTATGTTAAAGTATTTAAAGTCACAGATTGCTGACCACTGTTTCATTTCTATAATGCCAATATGGCTCAGTTGGTAGAGCAACGCATTCGTAATGCGTGGGTCGGGGGTTCGAGTCCCCCTATTGGCTTTTTGATGAATCCATTTTGGATTCATTTATTTTATTATTGAAATATATGGGAGGTTTTGTATGAAGCCGGCAGTACTTGCAAATACACTTGATGAAATGATCCGTGAGACCAAAAAAGGCCAGTTAAACTGGCAGCTTGAGCTTCAATCAACCGACGGGCTGCAGGATTCTCTCAAACACCGCATCACCGAAGACGGCAAAGAGTGGGTTGTAGATGAATGCTTTATTTCTTTTTACTGCGTATTCCGTGGGAAACAGCAGCTGATGATCACTTATGAGCATATTAAGCGCCATAACGACCAGGTCCGCTCGGATAATCTTATTTTTATGCCGCCGTTAAATGTCCGTTTCTTTGATGTAGGAATACTTTCCCCGTATATCGTAGATGCCGATGCCGTACTGCTTGACCGTTTCCATCAGCTGTGGATGCTGCTGATCACTTCTTATAAAAATAAGGAAGGCCTGGTATCCATCAAATTTTTTGACCCCTATGAATAATAGTTATACAATATTTTAAACAGTATTTCGGATATTATTATACAATCATGCAATAATTTTTTTAACATTGGGGCTGTCGCACTAAGAAAAATGATACAAGATATAGTTTATTTGAATCATTCTTTTATACTATATCTTGTATATATTTTGCTTAATGCGACAGTCCCTTTTTTGTGTTTCTTTTTTATAAAAAGATATTGACATTTTCCTTTTTTTCTTCCATAATAGGGATCGGCTTGTTTATTATTAGTAAACACAAAATTCATTAACATTTTTACCAATACGTATTTTAAAACGGGGAGGTTATTTATGGATATCGGACACCGCATGAAGGAGCTGCGCATTCAGTATGGGCTCACGCAGCAGGAACTCGCAGACCGTTCTGAGCTGTCCAAAGGCTTTATCTCGCAGCTGGAACGCAACCTGACTACTCCTTCGATCGGCACACTGTTAGATATCATCCAGTGCCTCGGCACAACGCCGGCAGAATTTTTTACAGATGATGAGCCAGAACAAATTGTATTTTCACCCGAAGATTATTTTGAAAAAAACTACAAAAAACGCAGCTGTAAGGTAGAATGGCTGATTCCAAACGCCCAGAAAAATGCAATGGAACCCGTACTGCTGACGCTTTCTCCTGGAGGAAAATCGGAAACGCTCTCTCCCGGTGAAAGTGAAGAATTTGGTTACGTACTGCGCGGAACCATCCGGCTGCACTATGGTACACGGACTTATATCGTCCATGCAGGGGAATCCTTCTATTTCAATGCCTCAAAAAAACATTTTATCGAGGCGTACAAAGAAGAAGCCTCTCTGATCTGGGTCAGCACCCCGCCTTATTTTTAATTGATTAATACTATTTTCGGAGGCCGCACAAATGGAAAAAGTACTTATTGAATTAGAACATATTTCTAAATCTTACGATGGAATGGTCATTTTAGATGATCTGGAACTGACAATCCACGAAAATGAATTTGTCACCCTGCTCGGCCCGTCAGGCTGCGGAAAAACAACTACACTGCGGCTGATCGGCGGCTTTGAAACGCCGGATACAGGAAAGATCATCTTTGACGGAGCGGACATTACTGCACTTCCGCCAAATGAACGGAGGCTGAATACTGTGTTTCAAAAATATGCATTGTTCAACCATATGTCTATCGCAGAAAATATCGCCTTTGGACTAAAAATAAGCGGAAAAAGCAGGGACTATATAAACGATAAAATTAAATATGCATTAAAGCTTGTAAATCTGGAGGGCTTCGAGCGCCGCAGCGTAGATTCTTTAAGCGGAGGCCAACAGCAGCGCATTGCCATTGCGCGTGCGATCGTCAATGAGCCAAAAGTACTCCTCTTAGATGAGCCTCTCGGTGCACTGGACTTAAAAATGCGCCAAGATATGCAGTATGAGCTGATCCGGCTGAAAAATGAACTCGGCATTACATTTATATATGTCACGCATGACCAGGAAGAAGCCCTCACGATGTCGGATACGATTGTCGTTATGAACCAAGGATATATCCAGCAGATCGGTACACCGGAAGATATTTATAACGAGCCGGTAAATGCCTTTGTCGCTGACTTTATCGGCGACAGCAATATTATAGACGGCATTATGGTGCGTGACAGGCTGGTCAGGGTGCTTGATACAGAGCTGGAATGCGTAGACACCGGATTTGGCACATCGCGTCCGGTAGACGTCGTCATCCGCCCGGAAGATTTAATAATTACACCCCCATCAGAAGGATTTTTTCAAGGTACGATTACTTCCGTGATCTTTAAAGGCGTCCATTATGAAATCGAAGTCCTTGCAGATGGTTACGAGTGGCTGATCCATACAACAGAATACCATGAAACAGGAAAGCAGGTGGGACTGCGTGTCATTCCGTTTAATATTCAGATTATGAATAAGCCGGAATCCAGCGATGAAAGGATGGTGGAGATTGATGCGTAAATATGGAAAACAGCTCCTGAGCGGCCCCTATCTCGTATGGATGATTGGATTTATCCTGCTGCCGCTCTTATTGGTAGTATATTATGCATTTACGAACTCCGCAGGCAGCTTTACAACCGCAAATATTATATCTATATTTCACAAAGTGCATATGAAGGCCCTCTGGCTGTCCATAAAAATAGCACTGCAGTGTACGGTCATATGCCTGCTGCTCTCCTACCCGCTGGCGATGATCCTTAACAAATTAAGCCTGTCCCGGCAGAATTTTATCGTATTCCTATTTGTACTGCCGATGTGGATGAACTCTATGCTGCGCATACTGGCGTGGCAGCTGCTGCTGTCAAATAACGGCATTATCAATGCCATATTAGATTTTCTGCATCTGCCAAACATCAGCATACTGAACACCCCGACGGCCGTTGTATTCGGCATGGTATATGATTTTCTGCCCTATATGATCCTGCCGATCTACAATTCTATGGCAAGAATCCGCAAAGATATTGTAGAGGCTGCACAGGATCTGGGAGCAAAAAACCATACCATTTTTATAAAGATTATCCTGCCTCTGACCCTTCCCGGCGTCATGAGCGGCATTATAATGGTCTTTGTGCCTGCGCTGACCTCGTTTGTCATTTCAAACTTGCTGGGCGGCGGCAAAGTTTTATTAATTGGAAATATAATTGAAGCTGACTTTATGCAGTTTTTCAACTGGAATCTGGGAGCCGGCCTTTCACTGGTGCTTATGGTCTTTGTCATTGCCAGCATGGCTGTCATGAACAACTATTCTGGAGAAACGGAGGGAACTGCCGTATGGTAAAAAAGAGCCTTGACAAAGTTTATTTAACCCTGATTTTTATTTTTCTATACCTGCCGATACTTGTGCTGATTGTGCTTTCCTTTAATAACTCAAAATCCAGGGTGATCTGGGGAGGCTTTACGTTTAACTGGTATCGCGAGCTGTTTTCCAGCAGCATGATTATGGATGCCTTCTGGACGACGATTTTACTGACCATGACTGCCTCCTTGTCAGCTACGCTGCTTGGCACACTGGCTGCAATCGGTATTCATTCTATGAAAAAGAACGCCCGTGCCATTATGCTGGGTGCGACAAATATACCATTATTAAATGCAGATATAGTAACAGGCATATCTATGATGCTGCTGTTTGTACGTTTTACCGGACTGGGATTTCACACGGTGCTGATTGCACATATTACATTTAACATCCCATATGTCATCCTAAATGTCCTGCCAAAGCTGAACCAGACAAGCAGGTATACCTACGAGGCTGCGTTAGATCTGGGTGCAAAGCCGCTGTATGCTTTTTTTAAAATTGTATGGCCTGAAATCAGTTCCGGTGTCCTTTCCGGATTTTTAATGTCTGTGACAATGTCGCTGGATGATTTCAGCATTACTTATTTTACAAAAGGTGCGGGTGTAAATACGCTCTCTACGATGATCTATACCGAGATGCGCAAAGGAATTATGCCGCAGATGTATGCGCTGTCAACCATCCTGTTTCTGATGGCATTTGCACTCCTGCTGCTGATGAATGTAAAATCCAATCGGGACACAAAGCTGGCAGAGCGCAGCTGCTAAATTATATTTATTTTAGATTTCAAAATTATGAAAGGAATTTCTGCGATGAAGACAAATTTACGATCTGCCGTACATCTGAGCAGAAAATGGACATCCATTTTACTGATCATCTCGTTTAGTGCTTTCCTGCTGTACGGCTGTGGCTCAGAAGATGCTTCAAATACTGTCGTTATATTAAATTACGGAAAATATTTTGATCCAGAAATGCTGGATCAGTTTGAAGAAGAAACCGGTATCACAGTCAAATACGAGGAATACGAAAGCCCAGAGGAAATGTATGCCAAATACAAAGCGGGTTCCATCCGCTACGATGTGGCATGTACATCCGATTATATTATCCAAAAGCTCATTCAGGAAGGCGAGACATTGGAAATTGATTTTGACAATATACCGGAATATTCCAATATTGACCCAAAATATATCGATTACTGTAAAAACTTTGACACCGATAATCGTTATACCCTGCCTTATTTTTTTGGGACGGTCGGCATTTTATACAATACAACAATGGTAGATCCTGCTGAGACAGACACCTGGAACGTTCTGTGGGATGAAAAATACTCCGGCCAGATTATTATGGAAAACAGCGTACGGGATACTTACATGGTTGCCCAAAAGCTCCTTGGTGCCTCCTGCAACACGACAGATCTGGATCTTTTAGACCGTTCCTTAGACCTGCTGCTGGAGCAGAAGCCTCTCGTGCAGGCATATTTAACAGATGAAACTGCCGACCATATGGCAATCGGCAATGCCGCGCTGGCAGAAGTCTATTCCGGGGAGGCTGCCTATGCAGAAAGCATGAATGAAAACCTGGCATTTTCTGTCCCAAAAGAAGGGTCGAATATGTGGGTAGATGCCTGGTTCATCCCTAAGACCTGCCGGAACAAAAAAAATGCCGAGCTTTTTTTGAATTATCTATGCCGGCCGGATGTCGCTATGGTAAATTTTGACTATGTATATTATGCTACGCCAAATAAAGCCGTTTTTGATCAGCTCGACGAAGAGCTCCAACAGGATGAAACTATTTTTCCAAGCGATGAAACGCTGAACAATTGCGAGTTTTTTAAGCCGTTGGACGAAATTACGACAAATTATTATACAGAATTGTGGGAAGCGTTAAAATCCTATTAAATATTTAATAAAATGTCATATTTTATCGAAACTAAGACCATAAATCCAAATTGTCACCGTAAATTTTACAAAAACTACTTGCATTTTCTGACAAAACATGATACAGTAGATCCACGCAAATGTCATTTGATCATTTCTGCGTGGATTTTCTTGTTATATAGGTACACCTTATATCCACTTTCGCTTCTTAAATAATATTGCTGCCATTTGTGCTGCCATAAGAAATTCCCACACTTTCCCACATTACTTATTATGGAGGTATTCAATGACTTATGAACAATTCAAAGCCGAGATCTGCAGGCAGATTCAGCAGCGTCTTGACCCCGGTACATCTATCCAGCTCCAGCCGATACACAAAAATAACGGCTTGATTTTAGACGGCCTTACGATATCTACCAGCCAGAGCAACATTTCGCCTACGATTTTCCTAAATTATTATTATGAAAAGCAGAATATTTTCCCAGACTTTGAAGCAATCTGCCGGGACATCCTGCTGACATATGAACACAATAAACCTACAGAAAATATGGACTTAGATTTTTTTACTGACTATGAACTGGTAAAAGACCATCTCGCTTACCGCATCGTAAATTATGAAAAAAATAAGGAACTGCTCAAAACAGTCCCTCATCTAAAATATCTCGATCTTGCTGTTATATACTACTGCCTGCTGAAAATTTCAAAAAAAGGCAGCGCTACCATTCTCATTCACAACAGCCATCTAAAGCTTTGGAATATCTCTTCTGCCATGCTGCATAAGCAGACCTGCCAGACAACGCCGCAGCTGCTGCCATACGATTTCAGCAGCATGTCTGCGATTCTTTCCGAAGCATTTAACGATACCCTCTCTCCGCTTCAGGATACCGGCGGCACAGACCTTTCTGATTTATACTCCATTACCGGCTCTCCGCACACAGATCTATCTGCCACAGAATCCTTCTGTGCGATGTATGTACTGACCAATTCGCATAAGCTCTACGGAGCCAGCTGCATACTTTATCCCGGCCTGCTAAAGCGAATCGCAGAGCAGCTGGATGCAGACTTATTAATTCTTCCGAGCAGCATACATGAAGTCATCATACTGCCCGCAGCAAGCCCCCGCCGCCATGCAGGCTTCAGAAATATGGTAGCCGAAATCAATCAGACAGAGCTTGCTGTTGACGAGGTATTAAGCAGCCGCATTTACTACTATTCCAGATCCCAAAAAGCACTCAGCATATGCCCGTAGCAGCACGCAGATGCATTCCGGCATGCTTACAGCTGGTCATAGATTTTTTCATATTCATGCGCAGAGCGGCTCCAAGAGAAGTCACGCTCCATGCCCCTTATGGCGACTGCATCCCAGTCTTCTCTATGGTTGTAGTAAATATCCATGGCGTAATACAGCGTTGACAGCATTTCCCGTGCATTGAAGTTGCAGAAGCTGAAACCACAGCCTGTCTGCTCATAACGGTTATATGCCTCTACGGTATCCTTCAGCCCGCCTGTCTCGCGCACGATCGGAACCGTCCCATAGCGCATGCTGATCAGCTGGCTGAGCCCGCACGGCTCAAACAGCGAAGGCATTAAAAATGCATCACACGCAGCATAAATCTTATGCGCCAGCTCTTCGGAATAATAAATATTTGCCGAAAGCTTATCCTCATATTTCCATGCATAATGGCGGAACATATTTTCAAAATTTGCCTGCCCCGTACCCAGTGCCACGATCTGAATACGCGCATTCGCCAACAGCTCATCCAAAACAGACTCCACCAGCTCCAGTCCCTTTTGGTTTGTCATGCGTGTCACCATGCCGATCATCATAATGCTGTCATCTTCCGCAAAGCCCAGCTGTTTCTGCAGCATTCGCTTGTTGATGCTCTTTCCTTCTGCCAGATCATCTTTTGAAAATGGATGATCTATATATGGATCTGCTTTGGGATCAAACATTTGATAGTCCAGGCCGTTTATAATTCCATATAAGTTTCTGCGTCTGGCACACATCAGACCATCCAGACCTTCTCCGCTGGAAGGAGTTGTAATTTCTTGTGCGTATGTCCTGCTCACAGTAGTAATAATATCGGAATAAACGACACCTCCCTTTAGGTAATTAGCTTCACCATACGATTCCAGCTTATCTGACGTAAAAAGATACTCTGGAAGCCCTGTAATATCTTTGACTGCCTGAATCATCCACCTTCCTTGAAACTGTAGGTTGTGAATCGTAAAAATCGTGCGGATTCCCTGGTAAAATTCATCTTTCTGGTATCCATTTTTTAAATACACCGGGATCAGCCCTGTCTGCCAGTCATGACAGTGCAGGATGTCTGGACAAAACCCGATGACCGGCAGTGCTTCTAATACTGCCTTAGAGAAATAAGCAAACTTCTCTACATCTTCATAAATATTGTTGTATGGTTTTGTACCTGCAAAATAATATTCATTATCGATAAAATAGTATGTGATCCCGTCCACTTTCGTCTCAAGCACTCCTACATACTGGCTCCTCCAGCTCAGTTTCACATAAAAACGGGAATGGAACCTCATCTGCTCCTTCAGCCCGTCATCCATGCAGACATATTTCGGCAGGATAATGCGCACGTCGTATTTTGTCTTGTCAAAATAACGCGGCAGAGAGCCAGCTACATCTGCAAGCCCTCCCGTTTTTATAAAAGGTACTGCCTCAGATGTTACAAATAATACTTTTTTCATGAAAATTCCTCCGAAAGGTATAATGGCATGTTCTGCCTGTATCGACATTATACTCTATTTCGTACGGTATTCCAACCTTATTTTATCTGCAATAAGTGCTATAAATTCTGAATTTGTCGGCTTTCCTTTGCCATTGTTAATCGTATATCCAAATAATTCGTCAATTGTATCCATCTTTCCTCTGGACCATGCGACTTCGATTGCATGCCTGATCGCACGTTCTACCCTGCTTGGTGTCGTCTGAAACTGCTTTGCAATCGTCGGATATAAAATCTTTGTGATCGAATTAAGCATTTCGATGTCATTTACTGACATCATGATTGCCTCACGCAGATACTGATATCCTTTGATATGCGCAGGTACGCCGATCTCATGAATGATGTCTGTCACATCTGCCTCCAGGTCGCGTTCCGGTTCCTGATATTTTTCATAAGCGTTTACTTTCTTAGGTTCGTTGGCTTTTCTCAAATTGCGGTCACGGATCAATTTGATCTGGTTAACCACCATGTCGTTGTCAAAAGGCTTCATAATATAGTAATCTGCACCCAGACTAAATGCATCCTCTGTAATCTTTTCCTGCCCGATTGCGCTGATAATGATAAAAGCGGGATGTTTCTTTAATGATCTGTCGTTGTTGATTTTCGACAATACGCCAAGTCCATCCAATTTCGGCATTACAATATCAAGCAGTACTACATCCGGCTCTTTTGTCCTGATAATCTCGCAGGCTTCTACACCATCTTTCGCGATACCGACAACATTCAGCTCTTTATCGCTTTTAACGATATCACCTAACAGCTATACCATCTTTTCATTATCATCTGCAATTGCCACATTTAATTGAGTCATGACTTTAACCTCCTAATCATCGGCAGATAATCCGCAAAAACCAACAGAATACTCTGAAAAAGGCGAATTTCTCCGTTCCTCTATAATAAAGAACTGGTTCAATGGAAAAATGTCGAATTTTGTCGTTAAGACAATGATTTTCACGGATTTTCCGTTTTCTTTAAATTTTACCATGACTCTTGTAATTAGCCTAATTATATAGTTTTTGTTAGTGCTAATTTTATGTTAAAATGTGTACTTCAGCTATATTAAAAAAACAAAAAAACAGACAGCATACGCTGTCTGCCCTTTTTTAAGTTTTCCTTCTGTATATAACAGCTAATAAAGATTGCGCACTTTAAAGTCCCTCTCTGCTTCTCTGCGCTGATCCTTTTTCGCTATATCCTGCCGTTTGTCATACAATTTTTTTCCTTTTGCAAGTGCAATCTGTACTTTTACAAGGCTGCCCTTAAAATACACCTGCACCGGCACGATTGTATATCCCTTTTCTTTGATCTGCCCCTGCAGCTTCATAATTTCACGCTTATGCATCAAAAGCTTTTTCGGCCGCAGCGGATCTCTGTTAAAAATATTCCCTTTCTCATAAGGACTGATGTGCATGCCATATAAGATCACTTCCCCATTTTCGATATGCACAAAAGCTTCTTTGATGCTGCACCTGCCCATCCTAAGAGACTTAACCTCGGTCCCATGCAGGCTTACGCCGCATTCATATGTCTCTTCCAAAAAGTAATCATGTCGTGCTTTTTTGTTATTCGCGACCAGCTTAAAATTATCTTTTCCCATCCCAGCATTCCCTTTCATCGTCCAGCGCAAAATCAATCGTGCGCATCAATTTATCAGTTCCGGTGCATACGACACGGACACATTCGCCCAGCTTAAAGCGCCTGCCTCCTGTCTCACCGACCATTTCATATGCAGTTTCATCATAATGATAATAATCGTCCTTCAATGCGGTAACATGAATCATGCCCTCAATCGTATTCGGCAGCTCCACATACATGCCCCAGGATGTAATGCTGGAAATAACGCCTTCAAAAGTCTCACCGATACGCTCCTGCATATATTCTACTTTTTTCAGCTTATCTGTCTCGCGCTCTGCCTCTTCTGCCCGCCGTTCCATTTCACTGGACTGCTTAGCCACCTCCGGCAGGATCGACTCGTAGTGCTGCTTTTTCTTTTCCGTCATACGACCGCGCAGATTGTCTTTAATAATGCGGTGGATCTGCAGATCCGGGTAACGGCGGATCGGAGATGTAAAATGACAGTAATACTGTGTGGACAATCCAAAATGCCCGAGACAGTCTACGGTATATTTTGCCTGTTTCATCGATCGCAGCGTAAGGCGGCTGATCATTGCCTCCTGAGGCGTACCGGCTATCTTTGCCAAAAGCTTCTGCAGCTCCTTTGGATGAATATCATCACGTGCACCATGTATCGTAAGTCCAAAATTTGCAATAAACGCCGCCAGTTTTTTCACACGCTCTGCATCCGGCGTCTCATGCGACCGATAGACAAACGGCAGCTCCTGCCAGAAATAATCCTGCGCCACTGTCTCATTTGCTATAAGCATAAAATCTTCGATCAGATCCGTCGCTACATTGCGTTCGTACGGCTTTATATCAACCGGCCTGCCCTCCGGATCTAAAATAATCTTTGTCTCAGGAAAATCAAAGTCAATCGATCCGCGCTTTGAACGCTTGCTATGCAGAAGTGCTGCCAGCTCCTTCATGCGCTCAAACATCGGCACAAGCTCCTGATACTGCCTGCAGCAATCTTCATCATGATCATCCAGTATCGCCTTTACTGCCGTATAGCTCATGCGGCGATCGACATTTATGACCGTTTCTGCGATTTCATGGTCGATTACCCTGCCGCTTTTATCGATCAGCATAATACAGCTTAATGCCAGCCGGTCTTGTCCTGCATTCAAAGAACATATGCCATTTGACAGCTTATGCGGCAGCATCGGAATCACTCGGTCTACCAGATATACGCTTGTCCCCCGCTTTAAAGCTTCTACATCCAGTGCAGAATGCTCCTGCACATAATTGCTGACATCTGCGATATGCACGCCGAGACGGTAATTTTCACCCTCCATCACGCAGGAAACCGCATCATCCAGATCTTTTGCATCTTCGCCGTCAATTGTCACCATCTGCCAGCCGCGCAGATCCTTACGGCCCTGCATATCCGCTTCGCTGACATCCTTTGACACATTCACTGCCTGGCGCAGTATCTTTTCCGAAAACTCCACCGGCAGCTCAAAATCTTTTACAATTGACATAATATCTGTACCCGGATCATTGATATGCCCGATAATCTCTATCACTTTTCCTTCCGGCTTCCTGCCTTTTTCTCCATAACCAAGCAGCTCGACAACGACCTTGTGTCCTGCCGCTGCACCGCCGGAATTTTCTTTCGAAATAAAAATATCCCTGCCGAATTTCTGGTTATCCGGCACGACAAATCCAAAATTAGGGCTGCTTTCGTACGTTCCAACCAACTGCGTCATCCCATGGGACACGATTTTTACAACTTTTGCTTCCCTGCGCCTGCCTCCCTGTGAAGGCAGCGGCTGGATCTGCACCTGATCCAGATGTACGGCTCCCGCACGGTTTTCACCCGCAATAAAATAATCTTCTTCTTCGCCTTCCACGGATACAAATCCAAATCCCTTTGCATTACTGATAAAAGTACCGCATACGGTACTGCTCTGCGATTTTACATATTTTCCTTTTTTTGATACCTCGATCTTTCCCTCTGCCGCAAGTACGTCCAGCACCTCCAGAAGCTCTGCCCTCTGGTTTTTCGGTACCTGAAGCACCATTGCCATCTCTTTTAGCTTCATAGGTACATAGAGTTCATCGCAGATAAACTCATAAATCATCTTTTTTCTGTCTTCTAATAATTTTCTGTCCATATTCTTACCTCATAATCGGGCAGAGAACGCAATTCCCTGCCGCTGCCGAAACGTCTGAATATTATTATAAAAAAGAATCCTGCTTTGCAGGATTCCCCGCCTGCGGCGGATCGCTTTAGCGATATATTTCCTCTCCGCCGCAGTGCGATCCCGCCCGGAGGGCTTTTTATGATATAGGAAATCCGGAGGAATTTGCTATATCATAAAAAAACTGCCGCTTTCTGCGACAGTTTCATTCGTTAGCTAAAGCTTCCGATATTCAGGACCGCTGAAATTACAATAAATAATACAACAAGCGCCCTTGTTAATTTTACCAGCATCCCTTCCATGGAACGGCCTTTATTTTTGCCCCAGTAAGTATCTGCTGCACCGGCGATTGCCCCCAGTCCTGCCGACTTACCTTCCTGCATTAAGATCATAACTGTTAACGCGATACATACTATGATAAAAAAAACTTCCAGGATAATCTTGACTGTAGCCACAATTAACACCTCCATCTTGTAAATACTCTGTATGCATAACTTCCACCTGATCATCATACAGACTCACAACTTTTGTTATTGTAGCATATGCATTCTGCATTTTCAACACCTTTTCCATATATTTTATAAAATTATTACTAATTTATTACAGGATATTCCACAAACAAGAGTTTTTTAAGAAAGGGTGTACGAATGCAAAAAAAACATGTATAATAAGAAGAAATACAAGCTTATATAAAATAAGGCATTATGCTGATGATGTGATGCATAAATAAATTTCTGAAAACGAAAGGAATAATTTTATGAATAAACAGACCGATCGAAGACAGCGTAAAAGTGCCGGCCAGTACCATATGCACCGCGTAAAGTCCCGCACAGCCAGATCCCGAAAAAAAAGAAGGCTTACTGCAGTATTCCGATTACTGCTGATGTCTTTCTCACTGCTGTTAAGCCTGCTTGCAATTCATCTGCTGCGGATCACCATTATCCGCCTTGCACAGGATAAGGCAGACAGCATATCTTTAGCCGGAAACTTCTTGTCAGATTACGGTGCCTTAAAAAGCAGCCGTGTCTCCGGCAAAAATAAAATTTCTGCCAACAAATCCGCGGAAGGCAGAGCTGCTGCCCAAAATGCCGGCGCACAAAGCAGCTCTGACTATCAGGCGGACGGTACAAACAGCAGTAAAAATTCGACAGGCAGCGCACAAAACGGCTCTATAAAGCAGTCCGGTGCCGATTATGACTCTGGAACAAATGCCAAAACAAAAAAAGGCAGCAGAAAAAATACTGCTTCAGATACTGACCACAGAAAAGATACTACTCTCGTATTCGCCGGAGACGTATATCTAAGCGATTATGTACTTGCAGCTTACCAGCAGTCCGGCATAAACGGCGTGTTATCAAAATCCATGCAAAAGGAGCTCAAGCAGGCTGACTTTGCTACCATAAACAATGAATTTCCATACAGCACCCGCGGCACACAGGCACCGGACAAGCAGTTTACTTTCCGCGTCGATCCTTCTTATGTAAGCCTCTTATGTGATGCAGGAATCGACCTTGTTACACTGGCGAACAACCATGTGCTGGATTACGGCACGGACGCACTGACAGATACTTTTCAGACACTTGATGAGGCAAAAATCGATTATGCAGGCGCCGGGGATTCCCTTGAGCGCGCCAGCAGGCTGATTACAAAAAAAGCAAACGGGCATACGTTTGGATTTCTGGCAGCCTCACGCGTCTTCCCGGACATCTCGTGGAATGTGGAAAACGCCCAGCCCGGTGTTTTTTCTGCTTATGATCCATCCAGACTGGTAAATGCCGTAAAAAACGCTGCCGGACAATGTGATTACTTATGTGTATATGTCCACTGGGGCATTGAACGAAATACTACACCTGAAGAATATCAGGTATCTATGGCACATGCCCTGATTGATGCCGGAGCCGATGCCGTGATCGGAGCGCATCCGCATGTCCTGCAGGGCGTCGAATACTACAAAGGAAAGCCGATATTTTACAGTCTCGGAAATTTCATCTTTTACCAGACAATTGAGCAGACCGCAGTTGCAAAACTGACGTTTACACCTGATAAGGCCGTCCGCTGGCAGCTCCTTCCTGCCGGTGCAGCAAACAGCCGTACGTACCTTACTGCTGATGAGGCACAATGCCAGAACTTCTATCAGTATATGTCAGACATATCTACAAATGCCGGTTTTGCTGATGACGGAACGGTTTCGCCCAAAAATTAAAAAATAAAAAGCACTTGAATTTAAGGAGATCCTATGCATATACATGAATCCGCCGAAAACTATTTAGAAACAATACTGATTTTAAGCAGATCACTTCCAGTCGTCCGTTCAGTCGATATTGCGAACGAGCTGGGTTTTAAAAAGCCCAGCGTCAGCGTTGCCATGAAAAATTTAAGGGAAAACGGCTATATTACTGTTACCGACGCGGGCTTTATCTATCTGACTGCGGCAGGCGCAAAGATCGCTGACAAAATCTATGAGCGGCATGAATTTTTATCCGGCTGGCTGAAGCGGCTCGGTGTTGATGAAAAAACAGCTACCGCAGATGCATGTAAAATTGAACACTGCATCAGCGAAGAAAGCTTTACCGCAATTAAAAACTTTGTAAATAAAAAAACTGCCGGGTCTGCTGAATGATTTTTCAGACACGATCCAGCAGTTTCCTGCGGATAAAAATTTTATGGCATATTTTCACCTTATGTCTCATAGATTAAAAGCAAGAATAACATCCGCAGGTAATTTATGTGCAGTATTGCAGGCTTTTATGATCCTTCTGCCAACTTTACGGCAAGGCAGGAGGAATTTGAACATATCTTACGACAGATGGGGCATGTACAGTCACACCGCGGCCCGGATGATTCCGGCATAAGGCTGACCGCCCAATGCGGGCTGTCCCATACAAGACTCTCGATCATAGATTTACAAAACGGCTCACAGCCGATGACAAAATCTTTCGGCAGCCATCTCTACCATATTGTATACAACGGTGAAATCTATAATTTAAAATCACTGCGCCAGGCATTGTTTGAACGCGACGTGATACCTAAGACTTCGTCAGACACCGAAGTAATCCTCCTATCCTATCTGACCTTCGGCCCCGAATTCGTGTGTCAGCTGGACGGCATATTCGCATTTGCCATCTATGACGAACGGCATAAAATATTGTCTTTATACCGCGACAGCTTCGGTGTCAAGCCGCTTTTTTACACGATAAAGGACAAAACGCTTGTCTTTTCTTCCGAGCTGAAGGGCCTGTACTGTTTTCCCGGCGTCACAGCAAGGCTTGATCCGGGCGGGCTGAATGAGCTGTTCGGATTAGGCCCTGCCAGAACTCCCGGAAACGGAATTCTGACAGATATCCACGAACTAAAGCCGGGCACCTGCATGACCTGCAGCAGCCTGGGCAGCATCACTCATACATATTACCGGCTTACAAGCCGCCCACATGAAGATTCGTATGAAGATACCATCGAAAAGACCCGTTTTTTAATTACCGACGCGATCAAGCGCCAGATGATCTCTGACGTACCGATCTGTACTTTTTTATCCGGAGGTATAGATTCCAGCCTTGTTTCGGCAGTATGTGCCAGTGAATTAAAAGCCGCAGGCAGGCAGCTTTCTACTTACTCCTTTGATTTTACGGAAAATGATAAGTACTTTCAGGCAAACAGCTTTCAGCCTTCGATGGACCGTCCATATGTAGATAAGATGGCAGCATTTCTGCATTCCGACCATCACTATTTAGAATGCGACAGCCTCACGCAGGCCGATAAGCTCTATGAGTCTGTAAATGCCCACGACCTGCCATGCATGGCGGACGTAGATTCTTCCCTGCTTTATTTCTGCAGCGAAGCAGCAAAAACACACAAAGTCGTGCTGACCGGTGAATGCGCAGACGAGGTATTCGGCGGATACCCGTGGTTCCACAAGGAAAATTTTCTAAACTGCAATACGTTTCCCTGGACGCCTGATTTATCGATGCGAAAGCAGCTCCTGAGCCAGGATCTTTTAAATGTGCTGGATATGGACCAGTACGTAAAAAATGCATACGAGACAGCGATCCGTGAAATTCCAATCCTGCCGGATGAAAGTGAAACCGAAGTAAACCGCCGCCGGATCGGCTACTTAAATATACGCTTTTTTATGCAGACACTGTTAAACCGCATGGACCGCACAAGCATGCACTCTGGATTAGAAGCACGCGTTCCATTTGCAGACCGCGCACTGGTAGATTATGTATTTAACATACCATGGGAAATGAAGGCCAAAGACGGCGTTGTAAAAAATGTGCTGCGCCAGGCCGCGCGCTCCCTGCTGCCGGACGAAATCTTATTCCGAAAAAAAAGCCCTTACCCAAAGACCTACCATCCGTATTACGAGCAGCTGCTCTCAAAGCGGCTGAAAGACGTGCTGAGCCGGCCAGACTGCCCGCTGCTGCCGCTGCTTAATATGCCGTCTGTCATGCAGTTTTTGGAATGTCCAAAGGACTATGGCTCGCCATGGTACGGCCAGCTGATGGCAGGCCCGCAGATGATCGCATATCTACTGCAGGTAGAATATTTCCTCAGAAAATATAATGTAAATATAATATTATAGCAAAAACAGCCGGCCTGCACTCCTCATTCCATGATCTTGGACTGCTGATGTCCAAGATCATGGAACCGTGAAGCAGCTGCGGGGTATTACCCTGTACGGACAGTTTCCAGATCAAAGCCGGCTTTATCCGGCTCACTGCCCCATAGGAATTATTGAGGCCCCATAATCACTGGCTGAATCTGCTTTCCCTGCAGCGCCTGTGTAAGCGTATCGTGAATCAAATCCGTATGGGCAATCATAGAATTGGTCTTTTTCTTATAATTGTCCTGCCCAAACGGCACAAAATAGATATGCTTCATATTCATCAGCATGCCGATATTTTTAAAATTCATGCCCAGTGCATCATTCGTGGAAATCGAAATAATCAGGGGCTTTTCATTGCGAAGATGCGCCTTTGCCGCCATCAGCACAGGCGTATCCGTAATCCCTGCACAGAGCTTCGCCAGCGTATTTCCGGTGCAGGGCGCGATAATCAATGCGTCCAGATATCCGTTCGGCCCGATCGGCTCCGCCTGCTGTATCGTATCAATGCCTTTTTCTCCTGTGATTTTCTCCAGATCTGCGCGGAATTCCTCTGCCGTGCCAAAGCGTGTATCCATTTTCTGCACATGCAGGGAATAAATCGGTATGATCCGTATATTTTCCTCTGCAAGCTGCTTTGTGACTTCCTTTATTTTCGCAAATGTACAAAACGAGCCTGTCACTGCAAGGCCCACTGTCAGCTGCTTATCCTGCATCATAGGACATCACCTCTTTTAAATTTGATTCAATCACTTTTAACAATATTTCTGCTGCAGATTTTGGAGAATATTTTGCCGGAAGGCCGCCGCAGAGCTTTGCATTCATGCCATTTTGTGCACAATATGCATAATCTATGCCGCCTGGAGCCGAAGCAATATCAATCAATACGGCATCATGGCGGATATAAGAAAGCCGTTCTGCCCCAAGCACCACACTTGGAGCCGTATTGAAAATATAAGAAAAGCTGCCCCAGAACCGCGCTGTCAGCCCGGTCCCTGCTGCCGTCCCTGCGCTGTCCAGCGAGCAGTGCGAAATTGTCACTGCTCCGTCTTCTTCCTCTGCCGGCTCTTGTGCTTGTGCCGTCTCAAATCCATAAGCTGCCGCTGCTGCTAGTTTTTCCCGGTCTTTTTCGTATATGGTAACTTTTCCGCCTAATGCCCGCAGACGCTGAGCCAAGATCTGTCCGCACCTGCCGTACCCTATGACCAGCATTTCTTTGCCAAACAGCACCTCTTTGCCAGATTGGATTGCTTCGGCGATTGCCCCCTCCGCAGTCGCTGCCGCATTTGTATAAGCAGCTCCATCTTCTTTCATATAATCGACAAAAAATATGCCCTGCCTGCGTTTGTTCTCTACAATCTCAGGCGGAAAATTACATCCGAATACGTATTCCCCCGCCTGCAGTCTATCCGTAATCCGTTCCAGATAATCCGCAGTCTTTGCCACCGGCAGCATAACAGCATCATACCCTCCGTCCAGCCATGAATCGCAGTACGTAACAGTCTGGCCCATGCCGCAGAGCATCTGGAACAAATACTTCTGGCGTTCTTCTTTTCCTAAAATAAGAAAACGTCCCATATAACTGCACCTCCACTTTATATTATGCAGATTATATGAGACGGTTCCTCGTCCTATATTTGTTTTACCATGTTGCTGCTTTTCTAGGCTTTTCTACAGTCTGTACTTTAATCATATTTGTAGTACCGGCAATGCCGAGCGGTATTCCCGAAGTAATGACTACCAGCTCTCCTGGATTTAAAAATCCATAATCTCTGGCATTATTTACAGCATGATTAAACAATTCAATAACATCCGACTCCTCCATGATCAGCAGAGGGCGCACACCCCATGACAGATTCAGCTGCCTGCCTACCTTTTCATCTGTCGTACAGCCGATAATCTGGCAGTTCGGACGGTAACGGGAAATCATGCGGGCCGATGTGCCTGATTTTGTCACCGTAAGGATTCCGCTGGCATTCAGGTCATGTGCTGTCGTACAGGTCGCATGACAGATCGCGTCCGTAATATTGGAGCTTGCCCTATGATCATATCCAAAGAAGCGCTTGCGGTAATCGATATCTTCCTCCGTACGCTCAGCAATACGCACCATTGTCTGCAGCGATTCCACCGGATAACGCCCGGCTGCTGTCTCGCCGGATAACATAATGGCACTTGTGCCGTCATAGATTGCATTAGCTACGTCTGTCGTCTCCGCTCTGGTCGGCCTTGGATTTTTCATCATCGAATCCAGCATCTGGGTAGCAGTGATTACTTTTTTTCCGGCCTCGTATACTTTTTTAATAATCATTTTCTGGATGACCGGCACTTCCTCACTCGGAATTTCCACGCCCATATCGCCGCGGGCAATCATAATGCCTTCAGAAGCATCAATAATCTCATCAATATTGTCCACGCCTTCGCGGTTTTCTATTTTGGATATAATTTCGATCTTACTTCCGCCGTTTTCATTTAAAATCTGGCGGATCTGCTTTACATCATCTGCACATCTTACAAAAGAAGCGGCAATAAAGTCATAATCCTTTTCAATGCCGAACAAAATATCCTGCCTGTCTTTATCACTGATATATGGCAGGGACAAATGTACATCCGGCACATTGACACCCTTATTGTTGGATACAACTCCTCCATTTACAGTCCGGCATACCAGATCCCTGCCGTCAATCACTTCTACATTCATCTCAATCAGGCCGTCATCTAACAAGATCCTCTGCCCGACTGCAACATCTTTATATAAATCCCTGCATGTAATGGATACCTGCTCTTGATTTCCTTCTACATCTTCTGAGCAGAGGCGGAACAGCTGGTCAGGCTGCAGCTCCACGCGTCCTTCTGCAAAAGTCTTCACCCTGATTTCCGGCCCTTTTGTATCCAGCAGCGCTGCAACCGGCTTCTGGTATTTTGTGCGTGCCTCCCTCAAAGCATTCAGGCGCGCTTCATGCTCCTCATAATTTCCATGGGAAAAGTTAAAACGTGCAACGCTCATTCCCTCCTGCACCAGCTGTTCCAATACATCTGGCTGATCTGTAGCCGGACCCAGCGTACAGATGATCTTTGTCTTGATCATTTTTCTTCCTCCTTGAAAATATATTTAATTTTAATATAATAAGCTTTCCACACAGTATATATATCCACAATTTGAAAGTTCACTGTCTATGCAAAGATCCATTACCCTGTCTTTGTCATTCATCCAATATGCCTTTGTCCTAGACACTGCCTTTTGTACATTGTTTCCTGTTTTCTGCGCGGTTTATTCTAAAACATTATAGCACAATCTATGATACGGCTGCAATCCTAATTCGAAATGACTCTGAAACCAAAATCTTTGTATAAATGCTCCCCCTCCCTCTTCTCCAAAAAATAAAAGCATGCTAAAACCGCACGCCTTTATTATAAATATATTTAAGATTTTATAAACAGATTTAGCCACATTTTACACAATGTCATAATAACCGCTTTTAGATAATCCGCTTTCATATTCATCCAGATACTTTTGAAGCAGATCTGCAAACTGCCCGATATGCAGTCCGTCCACAAAGGAATGGTGCGCCTGAACGGATACCGGCATTACCATTCTGCCATTTTTTTTATAAAATTTCCCCCAGTCAAACAAAGGCGCTGCCTGATCCTTTTTACCGGAATTCGTATGCGAGATATGCGTATAAGCTACCCATGGCATCGGCGAACACTGGAATACATCATTTCCAAGCGGCCCTGTAAAATATTCCTTCTGTTCTCTGGCTGTGTTCCCTGCTGTCTTTACATACTCCTTAATATCGCCTTGAAGCGGCACATGAACGACTTTAAATAATCCTGTATCCTGATTTAAATAGGTAAATGCGGTATCTATATGATCAAACAGCACTACTTTCCCATCTAAAAAACGATACCGGAATGCTTCTATTTTATCCGCACAGCTGCATACTGCATATACCATCGCAAGCGTAAAGGAAAGATTCTGCATCTTTACTTTTTGATGAAAATTGGAAACATCCACCTCGAATGTCACACAAAACGCAGGCTCCACATTTTCCCTAAAGACCATGCAGTGCACAGCCCTTTCCCAGTTCTTTTCATCAATCACCTGATACGTATTCATCTTAGGTTCCCCCTTCTGTTTCGATTTATATAAGTCACTTTATATAAATATTTTCATTTTATTTGTAATTTAGCAAAAGCTATTATGGTTTTACTGACAATAGGTGATATTATCATAACATGAAAAGATACTAATGAGAAGAATAATTTAATTCTATTCAGCTGCAGCCCCTTTCGTAGCTACAACCGAGACACCCGTCCCTGCTGCATTTTCCAACAGCACATCTCCGATCTTTATCGGTGCTTTTGCCCGTATGCCGTTTATTGCTTTCATGCAGGCATATATTTTATCTTTTGGAATATCTTCCTTCGTCTTTACAGAAACAAACTGCCTGTCCCCGCCTTCTACCCTTACGGTAGAAGTAACAATGCGGGTAGGATTGGTGACTTCTTTTTTGGCATATGCCTCGCCTTTGGAGCATGTGTTGCCTGCGACTTTTTCCACCTTTCCCTGATTTAAAGTAACCGTAAGCAGGCAGCCCATCGGACAGCCGATACAGATCAGTTCTCTTTTTTCGATAAGTTCCATGCCGTGTCACTCCTTTTCTATTTTTACAGTAATACGTTCCAGATCAGGGTATGCCTCTAGCTTCTGCTTTGACAATACTACCTGCTCCATTTCTCCCGGAGCCATGACCTGTTTTTTCCGGTGCATGACCCTCTCATCATTGTAATAGACACTGATATAAGAATCTTTAAAGACAGCACCTACACGAAACCGCACGGTTAAAAGATCTTCCATTCTGGAGACATTGATATGGCTTGGCACGCTATAGCGTGCTCCGTCTGTCGCAGCCACCGCAATATCCCTGCCGCCCTCAGGCAGTCCGCCTTTTACAAATCTGGCTGCATTTGCACCTGCCCTGCCTGCCTCTTCCGATACATAATCAACCAGATCATGTACATGCAGCACATTGCCGCAGGCAAATACACCCGGTATGTTTGTTTCCAGGCTTTCATTTACAACCGGCCCTGCGGTCACGCGGTCAATCTCTACTCCCATGCCCCGTGACAGCTCATTTTCCGGGATCAGGCCGACAGACAAAAGCAGCGTGTCGCACGCATAATATTCTTCCGTGCCTGCAATCGGCTTTCCTTTTTCATCTACCTGTGCCAGTGTGATTCCCTCCAGACGCTCCTTTCCGCGGATATCTACGACGGTATGGCTCAGCTTTAAAGGTATGCCGTAATCATCCAGACACTGCACAATGTTTCTTTTCAGCCCGCCGGAATACGGCATCAGCTCGGCTACGACCTTTACTTTTGCCCCTTCCAGCGTCATGCGCCTTGCCATAATCAGCCCGATGTCTCCTGAGCCTAAGATCACGACCTCCTTTCCCGGCAGATATCCTTCCATATTGACAAGCCGCTGCGCAGTGCCGGCTGAAAATATGCCTGCCGGGCGGTATCCGGGAATATTTAACGCACCTCTGGCCCGTTCCCTGCATCCCATTGCCAGAATGACTGCTCCTGCCTGTATCTGGAACATGCCGTCTGTACGGTTCATGGCAGTAACTACCTTCTGCGGGCTTAGATCCATAACCATTGTATTTAATTCGTATTCTATGCCCAGCTCCTTTACCATTTCTATAAAACGCCCTGCATATTCCGGCCCTGTCAGCTCTTCTTTAAAGGTATGCAGTCCAAATCCGTTGTGTATGCACTGATTTAAAATGCCGCCCAGCTCCTTATCGCGCTCAAGTATCAATATGCGTTCTATGCCGGCTTTTTTGGCAGATGCGGCTGCAGCAAGCCCTGCAGGGCCTCCGCCGATAATTACAATATCATATGATTTCATGGACTATACCTCCTAATTGTCTTCTTTCGTGCGGCCGGTGACAATCGCGGAATTCCCGCCGGACTTTGTAATCTCTTCCATGTCCATATTAAGCTCCCGCTCTAATATTTCCATCGTCCTAGGGCTGCAGAAGCCCGACTGGCATCGTCCCATCCCAGCTCTTGTACGCCTTTTTATGCCGTCCAGCGACCTTGCGCCGAGAGGCCTGTGAATCGCATCGATAATCTCGCCTTCTGTCACGGATTCACAGCGGCAGATGACCGTGCCGTATGCAGGGTTCTTTTTGATCAGCTCATTGCGTTCATCTATGCTGAGCCTGGCAGGATTTAATATGCCCGTCCGGGCTGCCGTAAAATCTGCTTTCTGCTTTAATCCCATTTTATCCCGCAGCAGGTCTGCAACCATTACGCCGATTGCAGGCGCACTGGACAGTCCCGGCGACTCAATGCCCGCCACATCGATAAACTGCGGCGCATCCGGCACCTCTCCGATAATAAATTCATATCCATCTTCATGTGCACGCAGTCCTGCAAATGATGTAATGACCTGGCGCAGCGGCAGATTTTTGACTGTCATCCCCGCCTTTGCCGCCAGCTCGTCCAGTCCTTCGCGCGTTGTATTTGTACCTTCTTTATCTTCTATATCCGCAGCAGTCGGCCCGATAATCAGGTTGCCGTGCACTGTCGGCGATACGAGTACGCCTTTTCCCATTTTCGTAGGCAGCATAAAAATAGTATGGGATACATGTGTGCCTGCGCTGCGGTCCAGCAGGCAGTATTCGCCTTTTCTGGCCGTGATGTTTATTTTATGGCTGCTGACCATATTGTGCAGCCGGTCTGCATATACGCCTGCCGCATTGACCACACAGCAGCTTTTGAAATCTCCTTTATCTGTTTTAATTGTATAATAGCCGTCGTTTTTTTGAATATCACTGACCGCTGTATTCAATTTAAACTCTACCCCGTTTGTGCAGGCATTTTCTGCCAGCGCAATTGTCAGATGAAACGGGCATACAATGCCTCCGGTCGGTGCATAAAGAGCGCCTGCGACATTATCGGACAGATTCGGCTCCATCTTTACCGCTTCTTCTTTTGACAGAATGCGCAGTCCCTTTACCCCGTTTTTTACCCCTCTTTTATAAAGCTCTTCGATCCCTGGCAGATCTGCTTCATTCAGGCATACTACCAAAGAACCGTTTCTGTGAAATGGAAAATCCAGCTCCTTTGACAGCTCGTCCATCATCTCATTTCCCTGCACATTTAGTTTTGCCATCAGTGAACCTGACGGCGCATCAAATCCTGCATGAACGATTGCACTGTTTGCTTTGGTAGTGCCGCATCCCACATCCTCGCACTTGTCAATGACGCAGATCTTTCCCTCATATCTGGACAGCTCTCTTGCAGCTGCACACCCTGATACGCCTGCGCCTATGATACATATATCATACATACGATCTTCTCCTATTCTTAATACCATATAATTTCATATTTCAATTTTCCGCTGCTCTTATCTTAATTCCTGCATCAATGCTCCGCTTTTCATTTGTTCTGCTGCTCTTATTTTAATTTCTGTACTAAACGTCGGATCGCAGGAATAATTTTCAAAACATGCTCTAACAATTTATATTTTAATTTTCTGCCGCGCTCGTCGTAATCACAGCAGCTATATTTCATGTCTTAATCTTCCTTCGCCCAGCCATAAGCACATTTTACGGCCTTCTGCCAGCCTGCCAGACTGGCCTGCCTTTTCTCCTCATCCATATCCGGCTTAAATACCCGGTCAATCTGCCAGTTTTTAATAACCTCTTCCTTGCTCTCCCAGTATCCGACTGCAAGCCCTGCCAGATAAGCGGCACCCATGGCAGTCGTCTCTACGCAGACCGGCCTGTGCACCGGTGCATTAATAAGATCTGCCTGAAACTGCATCAGCAGGTCATTGGCACTAGCGCCTCCGTCTACTTTCATCGCGCTTAATGCAATGCCTGAGTCAGCCAGCATCGCTTTGATTACATCGTTTACCTGATATCCGATGGATTCCAGCGCAGCACGGATAATATGGTATTTGTTTACGCCGCGTGTAATGCCTACAATCGTTCCTCTCGCATACTGATCCCAGTATGGAGCGCCAAGGCCGGTAAATGCAGGAACGACATAGCAGCCGTTTGTATCCGCCACCTTTGAGGCCATATATTCCGTATCCGACGACGTATCTACAAGGCGCATCTCATCACGCAGCCACTGTACCGCTGCCCCTGCTACAAAGATCGATCCCTCCAGTGCATAGGTCACTCTGCCGTCAAGCCCCCACGCAATCGTAGTCACCAGCCCGTTGTTGGAAAATACCGGCTTTTCTCCTGTATTCATCAAAAGAAAGCAGCCTGTGCCGTATGTATTTTTCGCTTCTCCTGCCGTAAAACAAGTCTGTCCAAAAAGCGCGGCCTGCTGATCGCCCGCGGCACCTGCAATCGGTATCGCAGCACCAAAAAAGGAAGGATCTGCCTCCCCATAAATGCAGCTGGACGGCATCGGCTGCGGCAGCATGCACTCCGGGATATCCAGCTCCTTTAAAATATCCGCATCCCAGGCAAGGTCGTTAATGTTAAAAAGCATTGTCCTTGAGGCATTTGAATAATCCGTAACATGGACTGCCCCTTTTGTCATCTTCCAGATCAGCCAAGTCTCCACTGTGCCAAACAGCAGCTTTCCCGCCTGCGCCTTTTCCCTCGCTCCTTCCACATGTTCTAAAATCCACTTGATCTTTGTCGCAGAAAAATATGCATCGATCACAAGCCCCGTTTTTTCGCGGAACATATCCGTAAGCCCTTTTTCTTTCAGCGAATCGCAGTACTCTGATGTGCGCCGGCACTGCCATACAATCGCATTGTGTATCGGCTCTCCTGTCTCCCGGTCCCATACAACTGCCGTCTCTCTCTGGTTTGTAATGCCGATGGCGGCAATATCCTCTGCCGTCGCACCGATATTCTGCATCGCTTCTACGGCCACGCCCAGCTGGGTAGACCAGATTTCATTCGCATTATGCTCCACCCATCCCGGTTTTGGAAAATACTGTGTAAACTCCTTTTGTGCTACACTGCACATCTGGCCTTTTTCGTTGAACAGTATACACCTGTTGCTTGTAGTCCCCGCATCCAATGCCATTACATACTTTGCCATTTTTACTTCCTCCTTTTGCCTTGTTCTAACAATTATAAAAACCACACCCTGGGGCTGGTAGCTGAGACAGCCACTGCCCCGCTGTCTAAAGCGGTCATTACATTCTGGCGGCTTTTGATCAGCCCGCCTGCAATAACAGGCACCCTGCTGATACTGTTTACCTGCCTGATCACCTCCGGCATAATTCCCGGCAGAATCTCGATCACATCTGCCAAAGAGCTGCCTGCCTGCTTTTCTATATTGGACAGCGCCATTGAATCCATCACAAAATAGCGGTGCACCGTATAAAACCCGCTCTGCCTTGCATACTTGATCAGTCCGCTTTTTGTCGTAATAATGCCGTCTGCTTCTGTATTCTGTCTGATAAAATCCACGGCAACCTCTTTACCGCTCATGCCCCCGACCAGCTCCATATGCACCAGTGCAAGCTTGCCTGCATCCTTAATTTTTTTGACAATGCTCCCTATCGTACATATATCCCCAAATAATATGAATATAACCCGAATATCCGACATAAGGCACTGTTCCAATCCCTCCAGATCTTTTACTGCTGCAATAATCGGCGTGTCCTCTAGAATTTCCCGAAATGGCGTCTTCATTTTTCTGCTCCCTGTCTCATTTGTACGGCCAGAAAGTATGAAAAAAGAGCATAACTAACACACAACATCTTCTGTTGGATTAGCCATGCTCTCAGTCATCTCTTGGCACTTTATGATTTAATTATATGCTACACTATAATGGAATATTTTGCAACGATTATTTTATCTCTTTGCTGCCTTTTCATTTCTGCCTTTTCATTTCTGTCTTTCTAAAATTTGGCCGTTATACGACAGCCTCTACCAATATTTTATCTCCAATCACGATTTCTTGTATTCCGATTGTTTTACTTTTATTAAAATTGAAGCTGAGCATGTAGCCTTTTTTCAAGTGATAGTAGTCTAAATATTCCAAAAGCTGCTTTTCTCCCCTGCTATGATAGGCCTGACCTCTCCAGATCTTCATTTCCACCACAAACTGTTCTCCGCAATAATCAATGATTACATCCGTACGTTCCATATTTCTAGTTTCAAACTCGATATAGTAATTACCTGTGCCATTTATAATCGGCCGCAGATACAGTAAGAAATATCTCCGTCCATCTTCTTCGTAAAAAGTATCTTCCCTGTCGCCATACAGATCGCTAAAATGCTCTGTAAACCGTTCCAGCACTCTTCGCATATCCAGATGCCCGTCTTGAATAAATTGATTTTTATCCTTTAGAGCCGCTTTGTACATTTCTGCATTCTGCGTTTCACTCATTGTAAGGAACATATTATAAAGACGCGTTTCAAAAATCCTGTTTGAAATCACCAGGTTGCCTCCGCTGGATTTTACAAATCCAAACATCTGCGCAAGGTCTACTGCTTCATCATCTGGATTATAAGCGATATTTTTCCCGGTAAACAAAAGACCTGACAGCACGGTTTTAAGCTGTTTAAAATTCATCAGCTTGTCTGCCATTGATTCAAACAGGCTGTTTTTTTCAGCAAGCAGCAGCCTGACCGCCTCTAAAACTCCCGCTTTTGTCCACACATCATTTCCTGACGCAGATCCAGTATTTTTTATCAGCGTTTCATCTAAAAGCTTGCATATTCTTGATACAAGGTAAGGATACCCTGAGGTATATTCATATATCAGATTTGAAACTAAAGCTATGTCCATTCCTGTCTGATGATCTGCTTCATATTCTGTGAGCATCCCTGCGATATCATCTGTTCCGAAGCTTAGATCCACGTCAAATTCTGCGGCAATATTCCAGGGACTGTTTCTTTTATACTGCATATCCTGCCCGATTTTCTGCTTCAGATTCCGTATATCATATACGCCTGCCAGTATGACAGACCAAAAAATCGGCCGCTCGGTCCGGCGGTTATAATATCCCCTCAGCTGTGCAAGAAAATCCAAAAAAATCTGATAATTCGAAGCACTATCTACTTCGTCTATCATCAATACAATCGGCCGGGCTGCCTGCCTGCACCATTCGCTCAGGCACAAAAACAAATTTGCGAGCTTCAAATCCCCCTTCTGCTCTATGAATTTTTCCAGCTGACCTGCTGTCTTTACCGGGATTCTCCCTCTTTTTGACTCTAAAAGCTCTCTTGCAAAAGCTGCCGAAAAGGAACCCTCTGATTCAAAATCTCCGCTGCTTAACATCTGAAAATCCAGATCCAGTACAAAATAATCATCCGCAAGATCAGCTGCCAGCGCCTGCAGCATTGTAGATTTTCCATACTGCCTCGCCCTATGAATTGAAAAATAATCCCCGGCATCTATATACCTTCGAACCTCCTGCATACGTTTATCCAGTTTTACCATATAATGAACGTCGGGCCTGCATACGCCCGTTACATTAAACCGCTTCATAATTCCTCCATGTATTTCAATATAATCAATCATAGCGCTTACTTTATCATAATCATTTTGGGTTAATACTTCGCTCAAAACTTCACTCAGGCTCCGCTCATTTTTTTGAGCAGAGTGTAAACTTTTCTAGAGCGTGTTTGAAAAATCATTCCCGCGATCTGCACTCCCCACTTAGCGGAGAATCTATCCCAAATTTAATCAACATAGCCCGCTATGCCTCATAAATTTGGGATAAATTCTCCACCAAGTGTGAAGCACATCTCACGGAAAGCATTTTTCAAACACGCTCTAGAAACGCTTTTTTATTGTATCATAAAATGTGACAAACGAATAGTATATTAATAAAAGTTCAATGTAATACTAATGCAGGAAGAAAAGAAACACCCTTTTCTTCCTGCACCAGCTTTTTCATCTTGATCATATATTCAATTTTATGTTCAGTTTTATTTCCTTCCTGCTTTCATCCTTAGTTTCCGTCTTATTTTTCTGCCTTCTTTGTTGTAATCGGAGTGATTACGATATTTTCTGCGGATACCTTTGTCTTACGTTTTACAATGTCCTCGATCTGTGCACGTTTTGCATCGGTGACATCGCCCATATTCAATACGACGTCGGCTGAATCCTCTGTAATGCTCACTACCACATCGGTAAAGCCTTTTGCTTCAAGCAGCATTTCTGCATCCGACTCGCGCTGCGCGATATCCGTCTGTGCGACCATCTTATCTACCGCAGCCTGTTTTTCCTTGTCTGATAATGCCGTGCTGTTAATGACCTGCATCAGGTCTTCCTTATTCTGGGAACGTACCTGCTCGCGGTTCAGCTTTGCCTCTACTGCAAAATTCACATTTGACACATTGGTGCTTGTAAGAACTGTTTCTCCAGGATTATCGATTGCTTCATCACCTGCCTTTGAATCTGCCACTGCATCTGTCACTGCACTGCCGCCGGCTGCGGCTGTTTCTTTGTCATCGTTCTCTTTATTTTTTCCGTCTTTCTTGTCCTGTTTTCCTTTTTTGCTCTCTTCTTTTGAACTATCATCATCTGACTGTGTGTCTATTTCTGATTCTGTAAATATATCCGCCTCCACCGGCGTCTCATCGTACACAATATCATAATCTTCTTCTGTCAGATCTGCACTGGCCTGTTTCAGCCCATCATCACCGATGCCGCTGTATGTATAGCTCAAATATCCCGCTGCCGCGATCATCAGTGCCAATGCTGTAATGATGACCTGATTTTTTTTAAATAGCTTTTTCATATTATTTCCTTCTCCCTGTATAGTCTTTTTTAACTATTTCCATTGTATTCTGCACTTTCTTACAATATGACTTCTTTTATATCTTTACGATTTTATCTCCATTCATCTACGGTTCTTTGTGCATCTTTACGATCTTAATCTTATGAGCTTCAATCGGAAACAGCGCCATCACGGCGTCCCGCAGCTCCTGCTTTACGCTGGAATCTCCTCCTCCCTGCGCTACTACCAATACGCCCTCGATCGAGGGCAGCTTCTGCTGGCTGACATAAGGCTGCTTTGTGTCTGACTCCTGATATATGGCTGATTCCTGATACTGAATGCTGTCTCCTGCATTCTGTGTCTTTGTGATATCTTTTTCTACAACAGACTCTCCGCCATCCTGAAACGTGATCATTACATGCACCTCTCCCGCGCCTTCCATCTGCGAAAGGGTCTTTTCCAGCTCTTTTGTGATCTGTTTCTCATATTCTCCTGCCGGATCTTCCTGCGTATCAGCACTGTCAAGCGCCTTCTCAAGTGCCTGATTTACTTTTTCACTGCTCCTGTCATCTACCGGCAGTGCAATGACCAGTAAAAGTATGCCGCCAAGGCCGAGGATCAGCCATTTTGTCCTGTCCATTTTTTTTAACAGATCTGTAAACCGCTTCATCAATACACTTCCTTTCAGCTTTATGCATAATGCCCGGCCATTCGTGCGGCGCTGCTATCCATACAGATGGATCTGTGACGGCTTCAAATCATAAGCTTTCTGCAGAAATTCACGCACCTGCTGCTTTATTTCATCTTTCTGCTCTGCCTGCTTTAACACTTCCAGCCATATGGACACATCCGTTATTTCATAATCTTTTGTCAGATCTGCACTGACCCGGATGACCGGATACCCCTGGCGCCCTGCCCGCTCAAGAATGTCCTGCGCCACAGCTTTTTCGTATTTTTTTACATAATGGTCATTTTGTAAAAATTCCATCTTCTGCGTATCCTGCCTTGTGCTGTCCAGCTGCTCCCAAAAAGCTTCATAAGAAACCAGCGATTCCAGCTGTCCTGCACTGCCAAGCAGCTTCATTACCGGGGAAACCAGTGCCGTCAATAGAATGATCCCGGAAAAAAAGCGCAGGTATTTTTTATACTGGTCATTGATCACCAAATGCATCAGTATGGTAAGAATCAGATATATAATTAAAAATTCTTTGATCCAGCTTAAAACCGCCTCCATATATACTCCTTATATATACGCTGATTTTTCAAACACGCTCAAAAGCATGCCCGTCTTTTATGTCATGGATAATGACAGTGTCGTAGCGCAGCATATAATCGCAATCGTCAGGAAAAACAGCAGCACAGCGTGAAACATCAGTTTTAAATAAAGCGCCGCCGCCTGTCCGAGCGCAGCTACTGCCGCGCAAAACCGCTGGTCTGCGACCGGCTCCATAAATGCTGCGCACCCGCGGTACAGCATCAGAAAGACTGACAGCTTTATAATGGGCAGAAAGCTGACTGCAGTTAAAATGATCAGCGCCGCCACACCAACACTATTTTTGATCAGCACTGCAGAACCTGCCAGTATTTCGGACATCGAATTCATGACCTGCCCGACACCCGGAATAATGCGCACAGCCCCTGCAGCCGCGCTGCGCTTTAATCCGTCTATCCCCGGTGCCAGAAGCCCCTGTACAATATTCATGCCGACCACCGCAGTCGTAAGAATCTTTATGCACCAGCCGATACTGTCGCCGAGCAGCCCGGCAATCCTCGTAAAACGCTTTTCATCCATCATATTGTTTACAAGCTGGAGCACCATATAAATCTGTACGGCAGGCAGCAGTATTTTCGCAAAAATCATATCGATTATATAAATAATAATCAAAAGCATCTGGTAATAAGCCCCTGCGCTGATACTTCCGGTAGAAAATACCATGCTCATGCAGAACACAGGCTGCAGCAGCAGCATAAAGTCAACCAGTTTTGTAAAAAAGCCTTGCACAATGGCTGTCATAATCAAAAACAGCCTGCATAAAAGAAGCATCAAAATCAGGTAAATCCCCAAAAATCCCAGGCTTGAAATATAATTTTTCTGGATCGTACCCGTCATCTGCAGCAGAATGGAAAATGCAACCGCTATGACTAAAATCTGGATCAGCACTGTGCGGTTATCCGTATAATCCTGCAGCACAGCCTCTTTCAGCTTTTTTCCGATCGATGAAAAATCAAGCAGCAGCCCGTCACTGATCAGGTCTTTCACCAGCTCAGAAAACGAAATCTGTCCAAAATCCTCCTGCCGTAAATAGTCATCCAGCTCAGACAGCCCGAGGTCAGAGAGCATTTCTTCCGTCTCGCTCTGCATGTCCAGTCCAAAAAACTTTCCATCCGTCATATCCAATGCATCATCTGCTTCTTCCCGTTCTGCCCCAAAACAGGGCATACAGCCCGATACCAGAAACTGCCCGCTGCCAGATAACTGCCATCCCAAAAACAGCAGCATGCAGCATATGTAAAATCTGTGTTTCACAATACCTCCTCGATTGTCTGTACAAGCGCCATCAGAACCGGAAAGCTCAAAAACAGGATAGAGATCCGGGCAAACAGCTCAATCTGGCTCGCAACTGCACTGTAGCCTGCATCTTTACACAGATCCGAGGCAAACTGCGTAATATAGCTTATGCCCAGCATTTTTAAAATCGTATCCAGATAAACACCCTCAATATCTACCAGCGCCTCCAGCTGCCCGATATAGGAAAGAGCCGTCGACAGCTTGGACAATAGATAAATAAAAATGCAGATACAGACCGCCATGCTGATCAATATACTGTATTCCGGTTTTGTCTGCTTGATCATCAGCGCCAGCAGCACCCCCGCGACTGCAAGCACCGCAATTTTTAAAATATCCATAGCACCCCTCCACTTTACCGCGCAGACAATCATTTATAATGCAAACAGCGACTGCATCGTTTCAAACAGATCGTAAATATACGGTACGATCCAAAACAGCACGATCATCAGTCCCGCAAGGCTGATCAAAAATGCGTGCTCGTCCCTCCCGCTGTGCTTTAACACCTGGCTTAAAACTGTTACAATGATTCCCACTGCTGCGATTTTAAAAATTAAATTAACGCTCATGTTATCTCCCGCCCATTCTTTTCGTTTAGCTGCAGATTGTTCTTGTAAATACCCCTATGATCATAGCAGCAGGATAATCAAAAATAACCCCGCCATATAACACAGGCTGCAGTACACCTTTCTTCTGCCTGCAAATTCCGCATTCCTGCCTTCCATTAAAAGCTCCAGCTTTTTCTGCCCAAGGCGCAGAAGCTTGAGCGAAGACTCTAGCGAGGAATATGCAAATACCTCTCCCAGACGCAGCAGCACCTCATATGCTTCTTTTGGCACCATAAGCTGCACACTGTACTGCTCGCATGCGTCTGCCCACAATACCGGGATATCCGGCTCACAGTTTTCCTCCATCCTGCTGCTGGACTGCTCCAAAATCGCATTGAACGGTGCCGGCATATGCTCCGCTATACGCTCCATCAGCTCCGGCAGCGGACACCGGCAGTATGCAAGCTCCCCCTCAACAGCAGTAAACAGATCCATAAGTATCTCGATCTGATATAATTCCATCCGCAGCCTTAATATGCCAGAATATGCCATGCCGGTTGAGGCTGCCAGAATGCATATGCAGCCTGCCAGCTTTAACATACCAGCTGCTGCGCTGCATCATACAGCTGGTAGCAGCGTTCCCCATTTTTCTTCTGCCCGATGACCAGATAGCGCTCAAAATACTCCTGTTTCAAAAACTCACACAGTACAGGCTTTCGTTTTATCTCATCCAGATCCTGCGCATGTACAGATCCCAATATGCTGCATCCGCAGCGGACTGCATATGCAACAGCCTGTACATCCTCCTTTGATCCCAGCTCATCTACCGCTACTACCTGCGGGGACATGCTGCGGATCACAAGCATCATCCCGTTTGATTTCGGACATCCATCCAGTACATCCGTGCGCATTCCTACGTCGTTCTGCGGTATGCCCTTATAACAGCCCGCCAGCTCCGAGCGTTCGTCCACGACGCTGACCTTCAGCCCCGCATGCTCGCTGCTGCCGTCTGAAAGCATGCGGATCAAATCCCGAAGCAGCGTCGTCTTTCCTTTTCCCGGAGGCGAAATCAGCAGCGTATTGTAGATCCCGGATTCTTTTCTGGCAGGATATCGGTACAAATAAGGAATCAGACGCCTGGCACACTCCTTTTTTTCGTGGCAGACACGGATATTCAGATAAGAGATATTTCGGATCGTCTGCATCCACCCTTCATTGAACACAGCCTGTCCGCTTAATCCGATCCTATGCCCGCCCTCAATCGTGATAAATCCGTTTCTGACCTCTTCTTCAAACGCAAATAAAGAATACCGGCTGATAAACACCAGCATATCACTGATATCTGCCAGTGTCACCGTGTAAGCCTCCTGGCTGTCTTTTGTAAGATACCTTCCATGCATGCTGAAAAAATATTCCTGCTGCCCGTCCAGAATAATCATCGGCTGGCAGACACGGATACGGATTTCTTCAATGTTTCCCAATGTCTGAAATACTGTCCCCATCTGCTTTCTGATCTGTACCGGAAATATTTTTAATATGTGTTCGATAGTGCATTCCTCCTTTACCTTTGATCACGCATGATCAAAAAAAATAGCCATGAGACAGTTTCTTTAAGTTGTCCCATGACTATATATATGTACCGGTCCTCTATTTAGAACCATTTCTGCGTATGATCATTCCACTCTGTTTTTTATACATCTTTTTATAAATCATTCCCGCGATCTGCACCCCCGCCTAGAGCGTGTTTGAAAGATCATGCCCGTTGGGTACCAAGTGGGGAGTGCAGATCACAGGAATGATTTTTCAAACACGCTCTAGAGCGTGTTTGAAAAATCGGAAAGGTTGTTTATTTTAACCAAATA
>CAJUHV010000036.1:31782-38901 GCA_910586445.1 uncultured Eubacterium sp. | reverse complement strand
GAATCTTATCGGAAGGATTCTTCCTCCATAGACACAGAAAAATTTACAGCCTCTGCCATCTCTTTCCGTAACATCTGTCAAGGTTAACTGCAGCTGATATTCGTCTTTCTTCCCATCCAAATGTGTCACTTCCAGCTTAAAAAACAAATTATTCTGCAGTTCATCCACTTCTGTTTCTTTCAGAATGTCCCCAGATACTTTTCCGATCTTTTCTGGAATATTTATCGTTTCGCCCGTCAGATCTTCTACACTATTGGACAGCAGCTCTCTTTCTTTATCGCCGGCAGCTATATAAAGAGTTGCGGCATACGCAGTAATATCAGTAAAAATCTCTGATTTTTCCCTAAAATCACCGCCATAAAATATTTCCTGCTCCGAGTTCAAAACCGCCACGCCATTTAAGATGGAGAACATTTCATTTTCCCCGCTGAACGAATATACAGCAAGCGGTTCCTCCACTGTTTTCTGTCCACAGCCTGAAAGCAGTCTGGAACAGAAAATTGTCATAAGCATAACATAAATAATTCTCCTCATTTTTGACACCTCCCCCATCTCAAAACCGCCGCCCCACAGGCAGAGCCTCTGCCCATGCGGACGGCGATATTAAAAAGCTGCCAGTTTCCTTGTAAACAGCATTTTTCTGTTAAAAATCATGTCCAAACATGGCCTCCAGCCTGCCGCGGAAAAACTGAATCAGCGGCCCGTTACAGCATGCATTGACCACCGTACCAAGTCCGACAATCTCCCAGATCCTATTATGTGCCATTACGCAGAATGCAATCCCAACCAGCATAACTGTCACATCCGATAAAACCCTTGCCAGGCGAAAAGAGATTTTCTCGCCTGTATACTTTGTAATAATGAAAGCTACGCTGTCATAAGGTGAGATTCCCACATCTGCCAGCATATAGCAGGCACAGCCCATGGAGGCAAACAGCGTCCCAAGCAGCAGAAATAAAATTCTGACCGGCGTATTCACCAAGATCCCCATCTGATCCAAAAACAGCCAGCATAAAAAATCAGCTGTATAGCCTACAAATATCATATTCACAATCGTGCCCAGCCCAATGAAGCGCCTTACCGTAAACCATACAATGATCAATAATACTGCATTCATAATAAGCTGCCAGTTTCCAAATGACATTCCTAAATATCCGCTGATACCTAGTACTCCATTCGGCCAATAACTACACTTTCAGCACCGTCTATTTTGCCATCTGCTGCGTTGTCGTCAGTCAACGATGCCACCGCATCGCCTCCTTCCTCCGCCTTACAGTCTGACAAAATATCCGGCACTGACAGTGCAGTTACTGACCGGATAGAGTACTAAGTTCATACAGGAAAATGGATCTACGCCAAACCCGCTCATACGATAAAATGCTACGCACATGCCGATCAGCAGTATGCCTGCCAGCATCAGTACAAGCCGTTTCAGACTGTACTTCCCAGCAGCATTCAAGGCTGTGCCACCTCCAATACATAGATTCGTGATTCAAAATCCGTATAGCCCTCTGCCTCTGACGGCACCTGCCCTGCTGTCGCATCGCTGGTAATCAGCCCGGCATACATCAGCTCGTCACCATAATGACAGCTGCCGCTGATCGAATTTTTATAGCAGTACGATGGATTCAGTCCCTGCAGGCGGAGTCTTGTGTATCTGGCATTCACACAGTTTAAAATACGATACCAGCCGACCAGTGCCGTTTTTTGATCTGCACTGACCACCATCCACGCAGCTTCATTTCCCTCAAAAGGACTCTGCAGCCTGTAAAATGTGCCATACTGCAGCACTTCCCTGTATTTTTTCATAAAAGCAATCTGCTCTCTGACAGCCCAAAGCTCATCCGGCTCCAGCTTATTCAAATCCAGCTCATAGCCAAATGTGCCAAAATATGCTACATTCGCCCTCGTATGAAGCGGCGTGCAGCGGAACACCTGATGATTCGGCGTTACGGATACATGCGTGCCCATGCTGCTGACCGGATAACACATCGATGTCCCGTACTGGATTTTCAGCCTCTCGACTGCATCACTGTTATCGCTGACCCAACCCTGCGGAGCATAATAGAGCATACCCGGATCAAAACGGCCTCCGCCGCTGGCGCAGGACTCAAACAGTATTTCCGGAAATTCTGCTGTCAGACGTTCATACAGACTATAAACACCTAAAATATACCGATGATATATTTCTCCCTGCCGGTCTGCCGGCCACGCCGTCGAATAGCATTCCGAGATGCTGCGGTTCATATCCCATTTAATATAAGATACCTTTGCATTATTCAAAATCTCTGCCATCTGCGCATAGATCGCGTCTACAACCTCTTTTCTGGAAAAGTCCAGCACATGCTGATGCCTGCCCTGCGACTGCCCCCGCTGCGGCGTCGATAAAATCCAGTCTGGATGCTGTCTGTACAAATCAGAGTCTTTATTGACCATTTCCGGCTCAAACCAAAGGCCGAACTTCATGCCCAGAGCTTCGATTTTTTCTGCAAGTCCTGTAATGCCGTTTGGCAGACGGTCTGTATTCGCTTTCCAGTCCCCAAGCCCCGCCGTGTCGCTGCTGCGTGCGCCAAACCAGCCGTCATCCAGCACAAACAGCTCCACGCCGCATTCCTTTGCCTTTGCAGCAATCTCAATCAGACGGTCTTCAGTAAAATCAAAATAGGTAGCCTCCCAGTTATTATTTAAAATCGGCCTTACGCGGTCTCTCCAATACCCTCTCGCAAGCCGCCTCTGGTACAGTTTATGAAACGTCTGGCTCAAATGATTCAGCCCCTGGTCTGTATAAACCATAACAGCCTCCGGCGTCTGGAACACTTCACCGCTCTCCAGCTTCCATTCAAACGTTTCCGGGTCTATACCTGCAAGCACACGCAGCGTATCATGCGCATCCACTTCAGCCTGCATTCGAAAATTACCGCTGTAAATCAAAGAAAAACCGACCGCTTCTCCCTGCCTCTCATCCGTACTGCGACGTTTCAGCACCAAAAACGGATTGTGTTCATGGGAGGAATTACCGCGCATGCTCCCGACTGACTGTATTCCCGGCTCAAGGCTGCGTGTCCTGATCCGGCATTCCCTTGCCCAGCACCCCGAAAGCTGCTGCCATACATAATCATGGTCCGGCAGATCCATGCATAAGCTCATAGCACGCGTCAGATAAACCGGCTGCCCGCCCATATGGCAGAATCTCGCGCTGCGGGCAATAATGCCGCCCTGCGCAAATATCGTATACAGCAGCTGCACCTGTACTTTTGTAACAGGATCTGCCAACGTAACTGTCAGCGTCTCCGCCTCCTGCCCATTTTCTGCATAGGTAGCAGGAAGACCTTCCAGAACAGGCTTTCCCTCCGTTATTTCATGCGACTGATACTGAAAATCCGAAATACGGCTCCCGTTTTCCTGACGGACTTCCACCGCAGGCTGCCGATAATCCGTCGAGCCAAACACCGGGTATTCCTGCCGGAGATGTTCCAGTGAAAAAGCACCGTCATCCTCATAAATACATGCCGTCATCGGCCGTTCACAGGTTTCAAGAAAGTAAGAAAAATCCTCCCTGTCCTGTATTCTTTTTCCAAAATACAGCTGCCCCAGATGGCCATTTTTCATAATAGTCATAATATAGCTGATACTGTCATTGTACAAATGAAACGTTCTGCCTGCTTCATGAAATAAAATCTTCATAAGTCTCTCCTTCTTTCGCAAAAAATTATACTCTCTGACAAAAACTTTACCTTTTTCAAACACGCTCTAAATCCGCCGCGGTTCTTCGTTAGATTTATCATTACATTTGGTTTCTTAATGTAAAATTCAGGCAAAGTTCTGCTTAACCAGAAACTGCATTTATTATAGCGTTCCCTGCGCTAGATACGATAGATCTTTTTGTTTCTGTCAGCAGTCAAAATGTTTCCTAATATATGGAAATTCGGCCTGCTCTAGAGCGTGTTTGAAAAATGCTTTCCGTGAGATGTGCTTCACACTTGGTGGAGAATTCATCCCAAATTTATGAGGCATAGCGGGCTATGTTGATTAAATTTGGGATGAATTATCCGCAAAGTGGGGAGTGCAGATCGCGGGAATGATTTTTCAAACACGCTCTAGAGCTGTTTTCTTTTATGTAAAACTTCATCCTTCATCAGCTGCTCCAAAAAATCATGGTCAGCCTCCAGCTTTGTCCTTACAGCCCTACCGTGCTCCGTACGGTATACAGTCGGTGTACAGCCCAGCTTTCTCTTAAACGCCTTTGAAAAGACAAGCGCATTTTGATAACCGCAGGAGGATGCTATATGCTCAATCGACAGTGTTGTCGTAGACAACAGCTCCTTTGCCCTGGATATGCGAAACTGCGTCAAGTACTGCTGCGGAGACATCTGAAAACTGTTTTGAAACAGCTTATACAGATAACTGCGGTCCACACATAAATAATTGGCTATATCCGTAATTTTTATTTCCGAAGAATAATAATTGCGTATATAGCCAACTGCACGTTCTACATAAAAATTTTCCCTAGACTTTAAATCTTTTCCCGAATCAGAGGCGTCTTTTGACAATACCGCAAAAAATGCATACAGCAGGCTCTGAAGCTGATACTGGCTGGTAATCGAGCCGTCCGAGCACTTCAGCATCTGCAGGATCAGACGCTTAAATTCGCTGCCCTGATCTGAACAGAATGTAAGATGCAGGCTGTTCAGTCCCAGATCCTCCAAATATTCCTTTGCCCGCCTGCCCGAAAAACCGATCCACAAATAGCTCCATGGCTCTTCCTGATCAGCCTGATAGTAAGTAAGCGTATCCGGCTCAATTAAAAAGCCTTCGCCCGCCCCTAGATAATATTTTCGATCACCAATCTGATAAAAGCCCTCACCTTCCAATATATAATGCAGCACATAGTTTGGACGCACAGCCAGCCCATATGCATGAAGCGGCTCACATTGGGCATATCCACAGAAACAGAAAAACAGATCTTTAAATTTTGACTCCGCTAATTCTAACACAAACGCATTTTCCATCTTAATCTGTACCTCTATCTAACCAATGCCTCTATTTAACCAATGCCTCTATCCAATTCACAGCTCTATCTAATCTGTATTCTTATCTTATCAATTTATCTAAAAAACACGCTCAAGCACAACCCGATTACATTTTTCCGAAATATGCACGTAAACATTTTCTGTAAAATATATCCATAAGGCTTAATGTACCTACAGGATAGGATATACCCACAGGGTATAATATACCCACAGGACGTAATATACCTATAGGACATAATATGCCTACAGAGCATAATATGTCTACAGAACAGAACATACCCACAGGACATGACTACTTGCCGGGCATGATATAACGTACAGTCCCCCGCAAAACACATTGGATCTGGTCAAAAATTATACCACATAACATTTCGATATTCTTTTCCGATCGAATGTCCCACGTCTTTTACATACCAGACCGCATTTTCACCCAGCTTTTTCTTTAGGTAAGTTATAAAATCCTGCTCCGTATAGCCCTCTTTGTGAGGAAAGGTATGCAGCAGCTCTTCAAAATTTTTGACAATAGAAACATCTGCATTATACAAGCTGATCCCGCTGTCTGCACTCAGCAAAAGCATAGTCCTTTTGCTTACTAAAATTTCCTCCACAGCAAACCTTAATCCATAAAACTGCTTCAGCCAGTCCGGCAGATACTCGTATACATCTGTCAGCTTCATCAATGTCCGTTTTCCAATACGCCGGTCCAGCACTGCAAACATGCGCAGCAGCAGGTTGTCAGACCATAAAGACTGCTCCGGCTTTTGGTTTCGATAAAGCTCTATTGCACGAAACACATCGTACGAATCCGCATACCCTTCGCTGACAGCTTTTTGTGCTGCCTCCTTTTCGATCCTTTGGTTTTCTTTTTCAAAAATATGTTCTGCCTTCCAGGCAGCTTTTAATTCACGCTCATACCGAATATAAACAGACTCATTGTATGGATTTACCTTAAAGATCTCTGTACCGTCCACACGCACTGCAAACCTGCCATATTGATCCGGCGCATTATGATATATAGTAAAAAAAAACTGCACCCTGCCCCTCAGTTTTTCACACAGCAGGTCTTCTTCCAATATTTTTCTGATTCCACGAAAGCTTTGACCCATAATAAAGCCACACCTAGTGCGTCGTCCCCATTGCCGCAGATATATCCTCACGATTTTCAATCACTGCCAGAATCGAATATTCCAGCCCTTTTGCAATTGACTCAATCGCCATTGCCGCTGTCCCGTTCGGCTTGTCTACGGTCTGTCCCATTGCAAACGGCACATGCATAAATCCGCCGCGGATATCAGGATATTTTTTGCTGATCAGATACAGCAGCGAGTACATCAGATCGTTGCACACAAATGTTCCTGCTGTATACGATACAAAAGCAGGTATTCCGTTTTCGCGCATTTTGGCAACCATTGCTTTTACCGGAACTGTCGCAAAATATGCCGTATCCCCGTCTTCTTTAATCACACAGTCCACCGGCTGTCCGCCTTCGTTATCCGCAATGCGGGCATCCTGCAGGTTAATCGCTACTTTTTCTACCGACATGCCGGAACGGCCGCCGGCCTGCCCTACGCAGATTACGGCATCCGGCCGGTGTGCTTCTATTGCCTGCCCTAAAACATCGCCGGCTTTTCCAAACACCGTCGGAATCTCAAGCTTTATAATCTGTGCCCCTCCGATTTCATCCGGCAGCATCTTAACTGCTTCATATGCGGGATTAATTGTATCCCCGCCAAACGGATCAAATCCTGTCATCATAATTTTCATAATACAATTCCTCCATCTTCTATACATATTCATTTTATACATTTTCATTTTCTATGCATATTTATTTTTACATATATTTATTTTCTGCACGTATTCATTTTTACGTGTTTTTATTTTCTACGCATGTTCTTTTTTACATGTTTTTATTTTCTATGCACATTCTTTTTTACATGTTTTTATCTCCTACGCATATTCTTTTTTGCATGTTTTTATTTTCTATACGTATTCTTTTTTACATGTTTTTATTTTCTACGCATGTTCTTTTTTACATGTTTTTATTTTCTACGCATGTTCTTTTTTACATGTTTTTATTTTCTATGCACAT
>CAJUHV010000036.1:9114-31682 GCA_910586445.1 uncultured Eubacterium sp. | reverse complement strand
TTTTTACATGTTTTTATTTTCTATGCACATTCTTTTTTACATGTTTTTATCTCCTGCACATATTCTTTTTGCATGTATTTATATTTTCCATACGTATTCATTTTTACATGTTTTTATTTTCTGCGCATGTTCTTTTTTACATATATTTATTTTCTATGCATATTCATTTTTAAACTTTGGTTTCCGTTTTCTTCTTAAACTCACCAAAAATAGATTCTATGAACGATCAGCAACTAAGCAGCCATACACTTAAATATAGATATGCGGTTCTAAAATTGTAATCCTTCCCTGCTCCATAATCATCTGGTTATCTACATAGATATCCGCATTATGTGCCACAAGGTCAAAATGGCCGACCGCATCCTGCACGCCGCCTAATGCAATATTCCTGCCAAAGCCGATATGAAATGTGCCATAGGCAGATTCATCTTCGATATAACACCTTCCCAGACAGCGTGCATATGTATTCAGCCCTATGCCAAATTCCGAAGCCGTATACATCCGCGCATCTTCAAAACGGTTGATATAATCTTTTAATTTCCGCCCGCTCTCATTATTTTCGATCTCTGTAATCTTTCCTCCACAGAGGCTTATTGCTACCGGACTTTTGACGGTACCGATATATCCCATCGAACCATCCAGTACAAATGTACCCTGCGTGCAGTTTTCCACAACCGAAACATAGACCTCTACGCTTGCCGAAGACAGCCCCTTTCCATCCCGGCAGCAGCCGTTGAAAAATCCTGCTTTCCTGCCTTTTATGCTAAGCTGCAGATCTGTTCCGAGTGATGTTTTAATATTAATTTTGCTAGCAGAACGGTAATAATCCAGCATCGAGGTCGCCATAATTTTACTTTTTGCTGTATCGACACGCAAAAAATCATAAGCCAGCATAGAAGTACCGTCGTTTGTACTAAGCGGCAGGGAAAGAAACCTTTTCCTGCGGGATACTGCGCGTTTCACCGCTTTTGTCGTAATCAGTGAATATTCCGCCGCACCAATCACTGCATCGTAAGCATCAAAAGCCTCCTCACGCTCATTAAAATACGTTCCTACATACATAGACAGTTCGTCCAGCATTAAAAGCTCCACATGCCTGCTTATGCGCTCTGCTGCCTGTTTAAGTGCCTCTGTTTCCTTTAAATAACGCCTGCTTGATACAATCAGCAGCCGCTCCCTTCCCCGCAGCCTTATCCAGTCGCGGATAATAATTTCTGCGCCGTGCTGTATATTCATAGCATCCGCTATTTGAGCATAATCATCATGACAATCTGGACAATGATCATAATGACTGCTATAGGTACCTGGTTTTTAATAACACCAAACTGTTTTTTCATATTCAGCAGCGCAACCGGCACCGTATTAAAATTGGCAGCCATAGGCGTACAGAGCGTACCGCAGAATCCGCATGTCAGTGCCAGCATGCCGATTACAACCGGATTTGCACCATATGCCAGTACAAACGGCCCGCCGATCCCGACAGTCATAACCGTAATAGCAGCAAATCCATTGCCCATAATCATAGTAAAAAGCATCATTCCGAGTGCATAAACGATTATGCCGATATTTACATTTCCTGCCGGAATAATGCGTTCTACCATCATTGCCACTACATCACCCACGCCTGCAGCCGTAAACACCGCACCCAGACAAGCCAGCAGCATCGGAAGCATAGACAAAGGCCCTACGGTTGACAGCATACGCTCAGAATCATTCAAAAGCGTCACAGGTGTAGTCTTTTTATTAAACGCAATCAAAAATGCTGCTGCCACAAATACGCCGATTGCAACCCCGTTTAATGCGCTGAATCCAAGCGTGTTCGTCGTAAGCGCTGCCCCAACGGCAAACACGCCGATACTTAGGGCCGGTATAAAAATTTTCATGCCGATAGATGAAAACGCTGCCTGCGTTTCCGCCTTTGTCGGAGCATCGGTCTTTCCCTTTTTCACCTTATGCAGTATAGCAGGCACACACATCACCAGCACAAGTACGCCGCTCAGCACCGACGGCAGCCAGCGTCCCAGTGCGATCAAAATGCCAAGCACAAACCAAAAAGAAAAGGTACCAATACGGTTTGGATTCTCTGGATCTCTTAAATTTTTAACAGCTGTATAAATAACCATAAGCCCTATGAAAATATAAATAACTTCCATCAGCTTATTGCTCATTGCAACCTCAGGATCGAAAAAAAAGCTCATGACTTTTCCTCCTTCATATTTATTCATCTTTATTTATAGCATTAATAATATTTTTTCAGCAGATACCTGTCTTTTACATAATAAAAAATAATCGTAAGTACTGTAGCAGTAATGCAGACCGGTATTTCCACCGCTGCCAGCGCTCCCAGCTCCACCTCATATCCAAGCCCTGCCAGCGTATTCTGCACTAAAATCGCACCCGAACCGCCGACAAACAGCACCTGTCCAAAAAACCACGTCACATTTTCCATGCCCGCAGCCATGCCTTTTAATTCTTCCATATGCTCTTCATGCGGCTTTTTGCCCTGCGCAGTGATCGCGCCTTCCGCCATCGGCATAATTACCGGACGCACAAACCCTGCCACACCGCCAAACCCAACATTAAATGAGGCAAATACTGCCCGCATCACGCCATAGATCCCGATCACAAGGCCGGATGTCGCTCCTTTGAATTTCCCAATCAGCGCAGCCGCCGCTTCCCGCAGGCCGTTCCGCTCCAGAGTTCCAGTTACAAGCATAATAATAATAAAGATAGCCATATTCCTATTCGCAACAAAATTGCTGCCCAATGTTTCCAAAAGCTCGACCGGACTGAGTCCGCCGACAATGCCGGTAGCAATGACTGCTGCTACAATAATAAGTATCGAATCCAGCTTGAGCGTAAAACCGACAATTACAATTACGATACCTAATAGTTTGATGATCTCCATAAAATTCCACCCTTCTGTTATTTCTTCTTTAAATCATGTTAAATTTTCACAAAACAATATATAAATACTAACTGAAAACTGTCAAAATGTCAAGGTGTTCTGTTTTGGCTTATGAGCCGATGGTTCCAAAAAGGAAAAACCGTCCTGCACACACAGAACGGTTTTCCCATCAAAGCTCCTGCCCCCTCAAGGGCCCTTTTCAATTTCTACCAAACAAATTATATTCCCAAAAAGCCACACGCTCCAGACATTACATCCGCCCATACACTTCGATCTGGGTCAGCGCCGGAAACTGAGACGGCTCATCGGATTTTTTCATATCATGCAGCTTCAGCCAGGATATGCGTTTTTGTTCAAAAACAATCTCATGCGGATTATCCTTTTTCTGAAGCTCCCATTCAAAACTGCTGCCGTCAGAAAACGAAAAGGATACCTGTTTCCACCAGTTATCATGCGGAAAATCAGCCCTTGTATACATAATGATCCGATCCGCCTCAACTTCCCTGCCAAAGTCAATTTTGATCTCTGCATCATCCTGCTTATTAATTCCCCACGACCCGTACGGCCATTCTCCATGGCATGAGGTCACTGTCACGCCGTCAATCGCATTCTGGGCTGCAAACACAGCTTCTCCCCTTGTCTCCACATTCGCCTGCGCATGCGGAAAAATATTGCGCGCCTCGCTCTGGTCGCATACATTGACGGCAAGATTGCGGTATGCTGCCACCTCGTAGTCTTTTGCCTCTCTTGCACAGATCAGGTGCTTCGTACCCGAAAATGCTTTTGGAGACAGGTTGATCCGCTTATTTCCAAAAGGAATCTGATAGGCGGCCATTCCTGTTACATAGACGAGCGATTTTCCCAAAGCATCATCCAGCTGAAGCCATATATGCGTGCCCTGCTGCGATGCCTCAAAAAGGATCATGTCTCCCTCTTTATATTCCTGTGAAAAAACGATACATGCCTCACCCTCTCCCCTGCTTACTGCAAGTGTTTTGTAATTCCCATCCAATACTTTTAAACATAATTCAGCCATACTTTTCTCCTTTTTGCTTTTTACTACAGGTTTTGCTATATAATAACATACAAAAAAACGCTCTGTTAGAAAAAACAGCATACTTTTAGCAAAAACAGCCAAATGATTTCATTTAATCCGCTTTCCCGACCGCCTCGGCCAGCTGCCTTGTTTTCCATGCCTTTAATAGATCTGCTGACAGCACCATGCATATGGCGACTGCCGCGGCAGAGACTGCAAAAAACGCAGGATAATCATATGCAAATTTATGTCCGTATAATTTAAGGTCTGATATCTTGTACAGATAGCGCAATACCGGCTTTGAGCAGAAATACGCGAAAACTGCCGATACAATCCCAAGCACTGCATTTTCTATAAAAAACAGCTCCCTGGCCATTGCCACGCTCATTCCTACGGCACGCAGCATACAGATTTCACGCGTCCGTACATACATGCGGTATCTGATATTATTTGCCATATTTATTAAAATCAGTATCAGGGCCGTAATGGCGGTGCCGTATACATAAACCATCTGCTTGCGGTAAAACATCTCGTTCTGTTTTATATTGCCCGCAAGGCTGCGCGTGGATACTTCGTCACTTTCTGCACCGATACGGATCAGCTCCCGTTCCAGCTCTTCCTGCCCTTCCGCTGTCAGGTCTTTGTCCGTATCGATATAAATGCACTGGAAACAGCCGTCCGGCACGATCTTCTGCATATGCTGGTCGCTTGTAATCATAAGCGGATACAGATCGTTTCGATTGCAGCTGCGTATATAATCAAAGGATACGACGGCAGCTACTGTGTATGTTTTAGAAATGTACCTGCCGGAATCCGTCAAAGTCTCATAGGACAGGCTGTCTGTCTGAAAGTCTGCACGGTATTTCATTGTGATCTGATCGCCTGCATGGTAGTCCATCAATCTCCTGCCGTCCTTATACCATCCTGCAATGTCATCTTCTTTCCGGTCATCCATACTTAGTACCGCCAGTATAATTTCATCCTCTTTGATATGCTCTGGATCAAAGCTGCCGGAAATGACATATTTTTCCAGCTCTTTCAATGCGCTTTCATTATAACCAAAAAACGACGTCTTATAAATCTGGTGCTCTCCGTCATATCCGCGCAGCTCATAGCCATTGTATTTTTTCATGGACGCATTCATCTGCTCGTAATACGCATCATCTCTGTCCACACCGTCTTCATCTATTACGCGCACCAGCATTCCTGCCGAAGTTTTTACATCCTTTACACCTTTTAGGCTGCGTATTTTTTCTATATCCTGTCTTGGAACGCCGTGATATGGGCTGTGAAATCCCTGCATGCTCATTTCATACTGCCCGTTTAAATACCATAATTCTTTTGTGTCCTCACGGTATGTCCTAAGTGCTGCCGCCTTATATGCCAGCGCAGTAAATAATGTAATGCCGGTACAGATCGTAGCTGTTACAAACAGGCTCAGCTTTATATTTTTAAAGATATAATTGCCGCTCAATGCAAGCAGCGTCTGCATTTTTCCTGCCTTAGCGCTGATGCCCGGAATATGCAGGCAGCTGCCCCGATCCTGCGCCGCACCTGAAATCGTTTCTACTACGGGCTGCCTTATAATCCGCCTGCCTGTCATACAGCCTGCCAGGCCTGTCAGAACGGCCATCACAAATATACATCCCGCAATCTGCCAGGCTGGTATGACCAGATGATAAGTTACGCTTTCATTATATAAATATACGACTGTACCCGCGTCTTTTGAAATGCGTGCAGTCACCCATGCCGCAAAAATCCCTGCTGCTGTACCCGCCAGTGCTCCAAAGGCAAACACCTGATACAGTTCTAATAAAATCATGCCATACATCTGCCCGCATTTCATGCCGAGCGCCCGCAGTATCCCGTACTGCTTCTCCCTTGCTGCCAGTACAATTTTATATATGCCGCAAAATACTACAAGACACACAAATAAAATCACGCTCATCACCTGTATATCGATACGGTAAAGCTCCTTAAAATCTTCTCTTGCCGGGCATGCCCTGATCTGTTTCCCGGAAATTTCCAGTTCCCTGCGCACCTTTTTTATAAAATCATCGTATGCTGTGTCCTCTTTTAACGTAATATACGCCGTATGCTGCACCTGTTCTTCCTGATTTTGCGCTGCATACAGATTTAATACGCCGTAATCCACATTTCCCCTCATATCTGACAAAATTCCTGATACCTTCACAGACCGGATATCACCATTGCTGTCCTGCAGCTCAAACGCCTGCCCGATCTTTGGTTCAACGCCCAGATTCAGCAGCACCCATTTTTCTGCTGCTATTTCATCCTGCGCTTTTGGCAGCTCGCCCAGCATAACCTTTGCCATCAGGGTAATATAGGCCTCATCCCCCTTGTGCATATAAAAGCTTTTTCCGTTTCTGCTGCATTCGCCGGGCACCTCGGCTTGAAATGCCAGATGGCTGATATCTGTGTCCGCCTTTATCTGTTCTGCCTTTAACTGCTCTGCCTGCTGATCGGTCAGGCCCTCGATCCGGCAGTCTGACGGCGTAAACATCGTCTTATACTCGATATTTTCCGTCCTGTGGTTTGTATGTATCAGCACAAGCATGGCAGCTGACAGCATAAAGGTTAATACAAAGCTGAAAAACAAAGCCAGCGTGTCTTTTTTATAAAAAAACAAAAACCTTCTATGCAGCATGATTCTGTCTTCTTTTTCCATTTCCAAATCCTCTCTTAAATATAAAGTCCCTGTGGGTTCACTTCCAGAGCATGTCTGAGTCCTCTATACAATCCTGCCGTCTTCGATTCGTATAATGCGCTCGGCTAACTGTGCGATTTCCTCATTATGCGTGATCATAATAATCGTCTGGTGAAACCTCGTGCTTGTTATTTTAAGCAGCCCAAGCACATCCTGGCTGGTTGCTGAATCCAGATTTCCAGTCGGTTCATCCGCCAGCACGACCGCCGGCTTTGTCACAAGTGCCCTTGCGATCGCAGCTCTCTGCTGCTGTCCTCCCGACAGCTGATTCGGCAGATTTTTTAACCTGCTGCCCAGGCCGAGCGCGTCTATGATCTCACATATGTAGGCCCGGTCTGCTTTCCTGCCGTCCAGCTTCAGCGGCAGTATCATATTTTCATATACGTTTAACATCGGAATCAGGTTGTACTGCTGAAATATAAAGCCTATTTTCCGGCGTCTGAATATCGTCAGTTCACGTTCTGACAGTGCTGCCAGATTTTTTCCATCGACAATTACTTCGCCGCCTGTAGGTACATCCAGTCCCCCTGCCATATTTAAAAATGTAGACTTGCCGCTCCCTGATGTTCCGACTATTGCAGTAAATTCGCCCCTTTGTATCGTCAGATTGATCCCATCCAGCGCATGAACTGCCGTATCGCCCTTTCCATACACTTTCTTTAAATTTTTCGCTTCTAATATCGTCACAATGCTCCCTCCTTCAAAAAATTTTCTGCCCCCTGCCAAAACATATATCTGCTTTCATACATATCTGCTTTCATAATGAATGCGCAGCTCAGGCACAGAAAAAAGCCTGTATAACAGATTGGCTGCGCCCATCTGTTATACAGACTATACCATATGAATATACCAGACTGGTCTCCAGAATGTATCACTTTTGTGACATTTTAGATCTGCCTCTATGCGGCACTAAAGCTGTTTTAACAAGTCCTTTTTAAAAACAAAGAAAATGTACTGCCTTTCCCCTCCTGTGATGCGACTTTCATATATCCATCCTGCATCCGCATAACTTTCCTGGCTATATACAGTCCGATTCCTGTTCCCATTTCACCATGCACCGTGCCGGAACGGTAAAATCTTGTAAATATTTTGCCCTGTTCTTTTTCATTGATTCCAATCCCGGTATCTGTAACGTCCAGCCTTAAAAACATGCTGTATGCCACGACATTTACGGATACTTTTCCACCCTCCGGCGTATATTTGACCGCATTATCCACAAGATTGGCAGCAGCTTCAATCGTCCACTTTCTGTCAAAAACAGCTGTGGCATCTGAATCTTCCACTTCATATTCAATATGCTTTTCTTCTGCTTTTAAAATAAACTGCTGCCTTAAAGCATACAGCACACTTCCTATCCCCTGCTCTTTTGGTTTTACTGTAATAATATCCTTTTCAAGCCTCGACACCTTCACCAGCAGCCTGATAAAAAAATCGATCTTGCCTGCCTGATCCAAAACAGCACGTATGCCCTGCACTGCCTCTTCACTGCCTCCCTCCGGCCCGGATGACAGCAGCTCTTCTTCCAGAAGCTGCGAATATAAGACCACATTTGACACCGGAGTGACTGCCTGATGCGAAATGTCTGATATAAGCTTCTGCATATTTTCGTTCTGCTCCAGCAGCTCCTGATACGCCAGCCGGCGGCTGCAAATATAGCTTTGCATGCTGTTTTCCAGCATGGATATTTTCGACTCGCTCAGGTCATGATCTTCAAACGTACCAAAGGCTGCCTGATCCAGCATATCCTGCAGGCGTCCAAGCAGCCTTCTCTCCCTCCTGATAAAATACACACTGATCCCGATACAGCAGCATGCCATGCACACGCACAATACCGTTAAATATATGACTGTCCTCACCATATATAACCTGTCCCATACACTGTTTTAATATATTCCGGCTGCTCCTTATTTAATCCCAGCTTTCTGCGCAGCCGGTTCACTGCAACGGTCAGCGCATGTGCCTCCACAAACTCTGCCTCTCCCTGCCAGGTCTCATCGATCAGCTGGTTCCTGCTGACACTGCGCCCCTTATTCTTTATAAGGCAGTACAGCAGCTTCTGCTCTGTCCTGCTGAGGCTGACCGGCATTCCCCTGCACAAAAATTCCATTTTATGAAAATCGAAATAAAAATCCCCGTCCCGGAAAAGCTCCGCGCTCCCGTTTTCCTCCCTCAGCTGCACATTTACCCTTGCACGCAGCACCATCAGGCTGAACGGCTTTGTAATATAATCATTCGCTCCCAGCTCCAGCCCGGATACAATATCCATCTCCATGCAGTTTGCTGTCAGCATGATTACTGGAACCGTGCTTTCTTTACGGATTTCCTCCAGATAATCCATGCCGCTGCCGTCTGGAAAATTAACATCCAAAAGGATCAGGTCAAACTTCTGTGACTGAAATTCCTCCCACGCAGCTGCCAGCGTATACGCCTGCGAACAGGCATACTCCTTGCGCAGCGCAAGCCTGATCCCGTCACTGAGCTTTTGGTCATCTTCAATAATTAATATTCTCTTCATATTTTTCTCCATATTTTATATTATAGCTGTTTTTTTGGACAACTGCAAACTAAAATACTTTTACCGAAAAGTACATACTTCAAATTACTGCACATCTACTCTTCCGATTCTAACGAATTTATACAGCTTGTCCGTCCAATCATTCCAAAAATCACTATGGAAAATAAGCCCATGAACAAATAAATTTCACGAATTGTGAATACCGCCGAGAATATCGCTAATATATAAGATCCTATAGGCATTGATGAACAGGCCAGGGCATTAAATATACCGCTGATTCTCCCTATAAGCTCCTCTGGAGTCCTAGATATAAAAATTATTTGAACGGCAACACCGATCATAGAATTCACAAATCCAAAAGTAAACGCCGCTATAAAATAACCAATATACCTGCTTTCCAGTGATACAAGTCCTCCAAGCAGTATATGTACAAAATATAAAAATCCTATGAATATTCCTCCGCAGATCATCAAATCTTTTTCTTTTATTCTCTGCATAATCTTTGGCAAAAAAAACGGCCCGCATATCATGCCAATTGTTATAGCCAGGCCGCCAGCTGACATTGCAAAAACATCCAATTTTAAATATTCATTTATATATGCTGCCCGAAAATTTTCTATCGGCAGTGTAATCAAGTTTAATATTATGCAGATCGCACAGGTAACAGCCGCCAGATCATTCTTTTTAAAATAAACAATGCCTTCTTTCAACGATTTCATATACTCATCAAATTGAAATTTATTATTCTTTAAATTTTCTTTGCCTATTTTCAGAAAAGAAAGTATAAACCCAGACAAAACAAAGGTAACTACATCTATAAGCAAAGCACCGGAAATCCCAATATATCCTATAATAATTCCTGCACAGCCTGTTCCTATTAATTCTGATATTTTGCGCATTCCCTGATCCAAAGAAACAGCTGCCTTATAATTTTTTTCCTTCAGTATCTCAGGTAAAATGGCTGTTCCACTAGGCATTCGCAAAGCTTCAATCGTCGAATTGAATAATGTTAAAATCAATAATTTCCATGGACTGACAGAATTCAAAAATACAGCAATACATGTGATAAATACAATGCAGCCCCGCAGAATATCGCATAATACTATAATTCTTTTTTTATTAAAATACTCAGTGAAACCACCAAAAAACGGCTGCAGAAAAACTGTCGGCATCATATTAACACCTAAAATGACAGTTAACCATGTCTTTGATCCCGTTATTTGATAAACCATCCAGCTATATGCAATCATATCAACTGAATCGCCAAACCGACTTATAATATTTGCTAAAATTATATATCTTAAATTTCTTTCATCACTTAAAATTTTTTTATAAGTATTTGCCATCAATTTGTAAACATCCTTTGCTTTCTTTCACTATACACAAGAAATGTCTGTTCATATATTTCAGCCGCTTCTTGTTTTAGTGCTTTGTCTGCTGCCAGAAAAACTCTTCTTAGAGCGTGTTTGAAAAATGCTTTCTGTGAAATGTGCCCACAGAGCATGATATGATAATAAGATTATATTCATTACCTTGAAAATTAGCAATAAGTTTAATATAACACTCATCCATTTTTATTCTTTGCAGAACATCGGCATAAACAACGGCCCACATATCAAACTAATTGAACAGCTAGAGCGTGTTTGAAAAATGCTTTCTGTCAAATGTGCGTCACAATTTGTGGGAGATTTGACCCGAATGAGGGAGGCGTAGCGGGCTACGTTGACCGAATGAGGGCCAAATATACCGCAAAGTGGGGCGTGCATTTGGCGGGAATGATTTTTCAAACACGCTCTAGGCCGCCAAGCTTTCAAAGACTAAGGATTCAAATACCCGATACAATTTAGTTAGAAAATTTGATGAACAGAATACATCTGCCTGGCATTACAGCAATAGTGCTGAAATAATTGACCCACCTGATTGCAAAGGCAGAAAATGAATGTTACACTATTTATAAAAACAAATGTATATTATCCCAAGCTGCAGCATATGTCAATGATACAAGGCATTCAAAATAGAAAGCTCTTAAAAAGAAAAATCCCCCTGCGGTTCGGCCGATACAGACAACTGCCGCTTAAAATACTTTGATTTTATACCGCAGAAAGTATATACTTTAAATACCATAAAATAAGAATCAGGAGTACAGACTATGAACGAAATTATACGTGCCCTGCACAGCAGGAAATCTACCCGTGCCTTTACAGGAGAGCACATTTTGGACGAGCAGAAAGAGGCGATACTGTATGCTGCAATGGCTGCGCCGTCGGCCGGCAATCAGCAGCTGTATACTATTTTAGACATTACCGATGAAGCGTTAAAGCAGCGGCTGTCTGTCACCTGTGACAACCAGCCGTTTATTGCCAAAGCCGACATGGTGCTTATTTTCTGTGCCGACTACCAAAAATGGTATGACGCGTTTACAGAAGGCGGCTGCAGCCCTAGAAAACCCGGCGTCGGCGACCTTATGCTTGCCCTGTCCGATGCAAATATTGCTGCGCAGAACGCTGTGACTGCTGCCCAGAGCCTTGGAATCGGCTCGTGCTATATCGGAGATATTTTGGAAAACTGCGAAATACACAGAAATCTGCTGCACCTGCCAGAATATGTAATTCCCGCTGCCATGCTGGTATTCGGCTATCCGACAAGCCAGCAGCAGGAACGCCCAAAGCCTGAGCGCTGCCGCTTAGAGCATATCGTGCAGAAGAACCATTACCGTCTGCGTGATGGCGATGAATTGCGCAGCATGTTTGAAAAGGATACCCGCACGCTGGGATATGACGAATGGATTCGCCGTTTCTGCAGCAGAAAATATCATTCCGAATTTGCCAAAGAAATGAACCGCTCCATCAGCACTTATTTAAAAGCGTTTGATGGCAGCTCAGCCGGACAGAGCTAGAGCGTGTCTTAAAAATCATTCCCGCGATCTGCACTCCCCACTTTGCGGAGAATTCATCCCAAATTTAATCAACATAGCCCGCTATGCCTCATAAATTTGGGATAAATTCTCTACTAAGTGTGAGCTGTGCTTCACACTTTGAAAGGAGGCTCGCCATGTACTATTTAAACACTGACAGCGCATACCAGTTATTTCAAGAAACCGTCAACAGTGAAATCTTCGTCGATAAAAGCATGTTGATTGATAAGATTTCCAGAAAGATCAGAACCGCTGATAAATACATCTGCATTACACGCCCAAGGCGTTTCGGCAAATCAGTGAATGCGCATATGCTTGCCGCTTATTATACTGCCGGAATAGATACCCATACACTTTTTGACAGGCTGGCAGTCTCACAGACTGCCGGCTATGCACAGCACCGAAACAGTTTCCATGTCATCTTTATCGATCTAAGCAGAATGCCGTTCCAATGCCATTCTTACGAAGCATATATTACAAATATCTATCAAAAACTGAAGGCAGACCTGTTAAACGCCTATCCCAAGCTGACATGCAGCTCGATTGATGATGTCAGTGATCTGCTGAGAAAAAGCGGCGATACGTTTCTATTTATTTTAGATGAATGGGACTCCATTTTCTGGAAAGACTTTATGACACAGCAGGACAAATGTTCTTATCTGATGTTTTTAAAAAACCTGCTCAAAGACCAGCCATATGTAGGGCTTGCTTATATGACCGGCGTACTGCCGATTGCCAAACATTCCAGCGGATCAGAGCTGAATATGTTTGATGAATACAGTTTTATGAACGATACGGTCTATGAAGATTTTTTTGGTTTCCAAGAAAAAGAAGTGCGTCAGTTATGCCAGATACATCACAGCGTGTCTTATCAGGATCTTGCCAGATGGTATGACGGTTATTACATGAGTGACGGCAGGCATTTGTTTAACCCCCGCTCCGTCATAAAAGCTCTGACAAGGGGCATATGTTCAAACTACTGGACACAGACCGGGCCTATGAACGAGATTGCTGACTGCATAAAACATAACACAGATGCCGTGCGGGAAGATCTCGTAAAAATGACAGCGGATATTCCAGTGGAAATTGAACTGCTCGGCTATAGTGCCAGCGAACAGCAACTTGATACGAGAGATGAGATCTTATCTGCCATGACTGTCTATGGATTTTTATCATATCATGACGGCCAGCTGCGCATTCCAAACCGCGAGCTTATGGAAAAATTTCAACATATACTTGCCTGCGATCAAATGGGTGAAATACATGAAATTGTAAACCAGTCAAGGAAAATGCTTGAGGCTACGCTGCGCGGCGATACGAAACAAATATCTTCCATTTTGGAAAATGTGCATGACCGGGAAATACCGTTTCTGCAGTATAATGATGAAAATTCGCTTTCGTGTGTAATTACATTGTGTTATTTGTATGCCAGAAAAGATTATCATGTAGAACGAGAATCCAAAAGCGGAAAAGGATATTGTGATTATATTTTTCTCCCAAAGAAAACCGATAAACCAGCAATTATATTAGAACTAAAAACGAATGATACTTGTGATAAAGCTATTGCACAGATCAAAGAAAAAGATTATATAACAAAAGCAAAAGAGTATGCATCAGAAATCATCTTGGTCGGCATCAGTTATGACAAAAAAAATAAATCACATTCCTGTTTAATTGAAAAAATATGAAAAACATTTCCAAACCCTTTTTATATGTAACAGCGATGAAAAACAAACAGAACCGAAAACAGCAGCAGTTCCGGTTCTGTTTGTTTTTATCGATGATTATCAGCCGGGGCATTTCCTTTCGCTGCTGCTTTACACAAAGGTTTCCTCCGTCTGCGGAATCCATATCCCATTTTCACCAGCCGGCTGCACCATCTTGACATTTACAGTGCTGCGGTCTTTTAAAAATGTAACTTTTACTATAGCCTCGCCATCCTGCTCAGAAATTATATCCATATTTACTTCTTTTGATAGATTCAGAAGCCATGCGGCAGCCGTATCTGGTTTGGACATTGTTTTGTATATATTGGTGCTGCTGAGCAGGGCATTGTGCTCTAAAGACTCATATGCACCATTGCTTCTATAATCCATTCTTGTACCCTTGATTATACCACCGGGATATGCCAGATAAAATTCATCTGCAGAAGATATTTCATCCAGATAAGCCAGATCTATGCTGTCTATTAAAAATTCGTCCTCTCCGCCCGCATATTCATATGTAATTACCTGATGCCATACGGTGACATGCGGATCAGATGTCCATGCATAATATAAAATCGAAGCGGTGCTGTCATCTGCTGATAGAATCCGGTAGTTTGGCTCATCACCCATTATCCCGCTCTCCCACGGCCAGGGACTTGACCATCCAAATGAAGGGCCGTCTAAAAATTCTTTTCTGCAGGCAGCACTCAGCATACTGCCTGCTTTCTCGGCATCCCTGCTGCAGAAAGCCTCTGCCCATGCCGCCGCATGCTGGACAATATCCGCATATTCCTTATCATCATCTGACAGGCGATCCTGTTCTGATCCTGTTTGTTCTTTTGATCCTGCCTCTTCTCCTGATTCCGCTTTTGATACTGTTTGTTCTTCTGATCCTGCCTTTGACGGATTCGCGTCGGTATCATTCTGGCTGCTCACCTGCGAAATTGTATTTTTTGTTGTATTTTGATCAGGGGGTTCCATTTCCTGTGCAGACATATCTTTCGGCTTTGTGGCAAAGCAGACCGTGACAATGACGCAGACTGCTGCCGCCGCCAAAATCGTAAAGACAGCTGGCTTCTTATAATTTAATATATTTTTCACTCTATTTTTCACTCCAATCTCTCCAAATGCGACAGGATATGCCGCGATATTCTCATTTTTCTTCTCAGCAGCACATGCAAGCAGCGACTGTGAATACGCCTTTTTACAGCCTATGCCGAGGTCTTTTACTACCTTTTCGTCACACGCCAGCTCCATGTCCCGGCAGAACAGTATATAAGAAGCCCATACCAGCGGATGAAACCAGTAACAGACGAACAGCATGTACCAGGCAGGCTTTATCCAGTGGTCTCCCCATGCCTTATGCGCTTCTTCATGTTTGAGTACATACAACAGCTCCTGATCTGTTACAGAAAACGGCACATAGATCTTTGGTGAAACAATGCCAAATAGAAATGGGGACGAAATGCAGTCACACCGATAAAATACGATTTCTTCAAATTCGGCAGGTATCGCTGTGCTGACTCTTTTTTTCACGCGGTACCAACATAAAATAAAATACGCCGACATGCCTATTACTCCTGCAATCCATATGCCTGTCATCACATTTATCACTTCATCCAGAATGCCTTTCACATTTCCGGCATATTCATCTGATATTAAATCATCTTTTGTTTTCTTAATATTTACTGTATTTTTCATACTGTTCTTATTTTCTAAATATGCATTTGATTTATTTCTATCATCAGCTGCGGCCTGCGTAAAATCATCTGCCTCCTGTGTCCAAAACACTGACTGCTCTTTTGGCAGCAGGCTGAACGTAGATTCCAGATCAAACGGACAGATCAGGCGCAGCCCAACAACCATCCACAAAATGCATAAGATTCTCTTTGGCACCCTTTTTAACAGAATTCTTACAAGAATTACCGCACAAATCAGGTAGGCTGCTTCTACGCCTCTGCTGACAACAGATAAAAACAATCCTTCTGCCATCCTTCATTCCTCCTCCCTTCTTATGATCCAGTTTCTTATACCTAAAATGAATTTTAAGACACACTCTAGTTTTTATAAGAATCAATAATCTTTTGAATCTCATCTGCTTCATCCGGCGTCAGCGATTTTTTCCTGACAAAAGCAGCAATAAATCCCGGCAGTGATCCAGAAAAGGTGCGTTCCACTACCTCTGCACTTTCTTTCGACTGCACCTCTTCTTTCGATACGAGTGATGTAACAACAGCATTTTCTGATTTTAATACGCCGCGCTGCGAAAGACGCCGGATAACCGTATACGTCGTAGATTTTTTCCACTGCAGTTTTTCACTGCACAGGCGCACAAGCTCACCGCTGGATACCGGCTCATGATCCCATAAAATCTCACAGAAATGATATTCACTCTCAAAAATCTTTGGTGTTTCCATTCTCCTATTCCCCTCCCTTCAATTCTTACGTCTACGCAGAATCTGCCTTAGAGCGTGTTTAAAAATTATTCCCGCGATCAACAGTTCCGCGTTAAAGCATACTCCCAAAAGTCTAATGCATTAAACCTAAAATAAGTCTAACTCATTAAACCTTCCATGTCAACAGCAAATATTATTTTTTGCATAATCAGGCTTATTTTTCAAATTCTCAATAACTATATTTTGTTCTTGACAATACTGTGTAATACACTGTATAATAAAACTCACAATACAGTAAAGGAGGAAGTATATTGGAAAAAGATTTACTAGAAAGCCTGCTGTCAGAGCTTCGCCGCGGCACGCTGATTCTATGCGTTTTAAGCCTGCTGGACAGATCTTATTATGGCTATGCCCTGGTACAGGATATGTCGCAAAAAGGCGTGCCCGTCGATGCCAACACCTTATACCCGCTTCTGCGCAGGCTGGAAAAGCAAAAGCTGCTCTACAGTGAATGGGATACTTCTGAAGCAAAGCCTAGAAAATATTACAAAAGGACTGCGTATGGCGATCAGATCTATGCATCCTTAGCGCAGCAGTGGAGGGAAATGTCCGCCGGAATTAACAGCCTGATAGGAGGAAACGAATATGAATGATCAAGAAATGATAAAACGATATATATATGAAGTGGTAAAAAGAACGCCCCAGGAGTCCAGAGACGACCTGCGCCTAGAGCTGTCGGCACTGATCGAAGATATGTGCGCCGAAGAACATATATCTGCTGAGCAGGCACTGCTGAAATTAGGCTCCCCGGATAAATTTGCAGACCGCTACCGGGAAAACAGCCGCTATCTGATCGGCCCGGAATATTACGACAACTATTTATGGGTGATAAAAATCGCACTGGCCTGCATAGGCATATCTGCACTAGTTTCAGCTGTTGTCACCAGCATATTGAATGCCGATCATGTGGTACGTTTCTGCATTATTTTCTTTCAAGAGCTGATTTCGACTGCCATCACCGGTTCGATCGGCACAACCGGCATTATTACGATTGTTTTCGCAGTCCTGCAGCATCAGAATGTAAAACTACAGACGAAATCAGAAGCAGACACCAAGCCAAAATCATGGACTCCGAGCATGCTGCAGCCTGTCCCTGACCAGCGTGTGATCATAAACCGCGGCGACAGCTTTGTCAGCATTGTATTTATTATTATATTTTCCGCACTGCTGCTGTTTGCGCCGCAGCTGTTTGGTGCCTTCAGCTATCAGGACGGAAAATTTACGACTGCCGCATGTATATTCAATCTGGATCAATGGCCTCTGATCCTGCCGGTATTTTTAACCGGGCTTGTAATCGGGCTTATCGATGAAATCATCCGGCTTGTAATCGGATCTTACTGCCGGATCGTCATGTACAGCAGCATCATCTGCAATACGTCAGGGGTCGTACTGGCTGCCGTACTGTTAAAAGTACTGCCGCTATGGAATCCTGATTTTGCTAATCAGCTGAAAAATGCAGCAGGCGGACAGTTCGCCAAAAGCGGCCTGCTGCGCAATTGGGACAGCAGCTTTATGAGCAATATTCTGCTGATCATCATCTTTTTGGTATCAATGGCAGAAACAGGATATACGGTATACAAGACCTTAAAATATGCACATTCTGCAGAGTAAAATATCTGCCGCAGGCTGAACCAATCATCTGCGTGTTAGAAAAATAATCCAACATTTTTCTAACACGCTTTAATACTTCACGAGAAGTTTGCTTATGCACATTCGTGTGCATATTTTACTTCAATAATAATACCCATATTTCCCGTATCTGAATATCCTTCGTCCATTTTCCTGTTAAAGGATACGCCCTAAAGCATGTTTGAAAAATCATTCCCGCGATCTGGTGTGCAGTCTCATAGTTCAGAGCCTCAATTCCTTTCATTGCCACCGGAATAACCGGGTATTTTCCCATATATTCCTCACAAAGAGCCTTTTCCTCTGCAATTTTTAATCCATGAAAAATACTTTTATCTCCATCGGGCGAAAAAAACTGATCCGGCATGCTCATATTCAGCGACTTTCCAAACCTGCGCGGACAGGTAAATAAATTCACTTCTCCCCAGTTGAAAAGCAGGTCTTTGATCAGCCCAGTTTTATCAATATAGTAAAAATTAATACACTGCGCTAAATGCTGCTTTTTTGTAAAAAAACAGAAAAACGGCTGCCCCCGCCGGGCTTTGCATCTACGGTAATATATCCATTTTCTTTTTCAATAATTAATTTGGATAAATAAAGTCCGATGCCTGAGCCCTGATAAGCCCCTGCATTTTCCCCACGGTAAAACCGCTTGAATATATCCTGCTGCTCCCGTTTTGGAATGCCGATTCCCTGATCCTTTACCTGTATGACGGCATACATCTCATACGACTGAAACAGTATTTCTACGCTGCTGCCGTCCGGCGAATATTTCAGCGCATTTTCAAATAGATTTACAAATACCTCCGCTGTCCATTCTGGATTATGGCGCAGGCTGACATCAGAAAAATCCTGCATGCGAAAGACAATATCCTTTTTCAGAGCTTTTTCATAGACCGTAGACATGGCGGATGCAATTGTCTTTTTAATTGAGTGGCTGCCCACAACAAAGTCTATCGTATCCTGCTCCAGCTGCACCATCTTAAACAGCGAGTTTAAGATCCATTCAATTTTTTCTGTATGTATTTTCATCTGGCTCAGAAACTTTTTCTGCTCCTGCGTTGTCAGCCCCGCTTTGTCCAGCAGAATGTCTTCGTACAGCATGACATTGGAAAGCGGTGTCTTGAGCTGGTGCGACATATTTGAAATCAGCTGCTTGATCTGTTCTTTTTCCCGTTCCGCCCGGCTGATTTCGATCGACATTTTATCCTGCAGCTTTCCTACCTTATGTGCAAGCAGGGAAATCCAGCCTTCCTGTAAATCCGGCACATATGCTTTGTCATTATGCAGTATTGCATCCAGCATCGCATCTATCTTTTTATACATCTTTCGACGCTTATAATTTTCATATACGGCTGCTGCAAGAAACACCGCTGCAAGAAATCCCAGTAAAGCCAGGGCTGCTGACCGGTTCCATGCCCCGGTCATATATTCCTCCAGATATAACCCATGCCGTGCACTGTCTGGATATACTTCGCCTCTGCCGGGTTTTCTTCTATTTTCATGCGAAGCCGCCTGATATTAACCGAAACAATATTGTCATCCACATATTTTCCATCTACATCCCAGATATAAGAAAGTATCTGCTCTTTTGACAAAATATGCCCTTTATTTTCGATCAGGTATCTAAGCAGCCTGTATTCTATGGATGTTACTTTGATTTCCTGCCCGCCGCGGTAAATCCTGCAGTTATATTTATCAATTAATATATCGTTTTCCTTGATAAAATCTGTAGATTCCTTCCTGCGCAGCAGATTTTTTACCCGCGCCTTTAAAACCGCCAGCGAAAAAGGCTTTTTCATATAATCATCCACGCCCAGATTCAGCGCCTTTACCTCGTCGATCTCCGTATCTCTGGCTGTCAGCATCAGCACTGCGACATCCGACACATCCCGTATCTGCCTGCACCGATCAAATCCCGACCCGTCCGGCAGATTGCAGTCCAAAAGAATCAGGTCAAAGCTCTTTTTTGAAAAACAGTCCCATGCCGTCTTTTTATCCACTGCTGCTTCAACATAACAGCCGTCTTCCTTAAAAGAAAAGCCGAGCCCCTCCAGCAGGTCTTTGTCATCTTCCACAATCAGGATTCTATCCACAGATTTTCCTCCATTCTGTAATACATGATGTTTTATCCCAATTATAACTATATTTTCATAAGTTCATCTGATAAATAATATCTTCTTTTAATATCGTATAAGCCGGTATCATTACAGCTATAACTCCAACCGTAATATTCGCTGCCGCCATCATTAGAAAAATGACCGGAGATACCGGCAGATCTGTCACCAGATACATATACACATCTGCCATAAAATACGCCGCAATTCTCGCAGCCGCTGCATACAAAATAAGCATGACAAGGCTTGCACAGCACCCGTACCAGAGTCCCTGCTCTGCCATCATCCTTATAAAATTCCGGTCTGTAATCCCCATGGCCCTCAGTATTCCATACTCATGCTTTTTGGCCAGTACAATATGGCTCATCGCATTGATCATATGAAACAGGCTGATCACAAAAAACATAGCAGCTACGCCGGATAAAAAGTATGTCTTCTGCTCGATATATTCGTTCTGCTTTTTTATGGCATCCGTATAATCCTGAAAAACCACATCTTTTTCCCCTGACACAATGTCCGACACGCAGTCTGCTGTCTTTATCGTATCTGCATGCTCATCTGCTTCAATGCCAAGCACACGCATGCCCCGTACACTAAAGCTCTGCTGCATCTGCTCCTGTGTCATAATCACGGAAAAGGTCAGATCCGGCACCGCCTTATCCGTATACATCCGGCTGTCTTTTAACAGAGACTGCTTTATCACAGCAGCAATTTTAAATTCCTTTATTTCAAACTGGTTCTCATCTCCTGCAAGCCTTAAATCCTCCCTGCTGCCGCTCAGCTTTTTCGGCACTTTTATACAAATCGTATCTCCTGCATGTTTTGTAATGCCGTCGTAATTTCCCATGCCGTCCCTTAATGTCACCAGTATAATTTCATTCTTTTTTCGAATATGCGCAGCACTACAGGTTCCTTCCAGCTTATGCGGCTCCAGCAGGCCGATCATTGCATCATCATAGCCGAGTATATTACACTTGACCGCATATCCCCCGCCTGCCCTCTTATTAGCAATATTGTTCCATTCCGGCGGGTATTCTTCGTTATGAGACTCAAAAATGTCTGTCCACAAAAACTCACCTTTTTCAAACAACAGCTCGCCGACATAGCTCTGTACGCCATACACCTGACGGACCCCGTCCACCTTCTCAAGCTGTCCCGCCAGATCCCTGCTGATTACATCATTTAAATCCATATTGTCTTTGTACAGCTTATAATCGCTCCCAAGCCCGTCATCCGCAGCCAGCAGCATCTGGTTATGCGCTTTCGTATTTACCATCACATAATTGGTACACAGAAAAAAAGTGCCGCCAAGAGATAATGATATTAATATGCTGATAAAAGAGCTTTTTTTGGCAAACATAAACCTGCTGTTGACCACGCCCGGCATATAGCGCTTTGTCCTGCTGTAAATACGTTCTGGCGTATCCACCCCTTGTCCCGGCAGGTTCATCATCTGCACTGCCGTCATTTTCTCTGTCCTTCTAACTAGACAGCAGGCAGTCAGAACCATTGCCGCTGCCAGAAACAAAAAGTCAAATATGAGTGCAGAGGCACTGACCCCAAAGCTCTGTGCAGACAGCTTTGTGACTTCTATAAAATGTTCTGTCATTCCGCGGCTGCCATATCCCCTGTCCGGCACAACGCCCTGATCTAAAAATACCATATAAAACTTTTGATAAAGCAGTCCGGCACTGATATTTCCCAATACTGCTCCAATCGGAAAGCTGCCCAAAAGAAGCAGCATAAGCTCATCCAGCACCAGCAGAAACTGATTTATGCGCCCTATGCCAAGCGCCTGTAAAATGCCATGCTCTGCTATCCGCTTTGCTATATTGATCTGAAAAATACTATATATCACAAATACAACAAACAGCCTCAGCCCCCATATGATCCCATTTACGGCAAGGGTAGACGACCCTTTAAGCAGATGTACCAGATCTGAAAAGCGCAGCCTGCCCTGTTTTACTGATTCAGCAATTTTGGACAACGCATCATGCGGATCATCCGCTCCCAGATAAGCATTCACACTCCTGTTCTCTGCTATATCAGACTCGCTGATCTTTAGGTCTTTTATGAACGCCTCCCGCTGTTTGTACATCTTTATTGATTCATCCAGCTTGAGATAAATATATGACTGCACGTCCACACCTGCCGCATTTTTACTAATATATACATTTATTTTATTCTGATCCAAAGCCCATGGGTCTTTTACAATACCGCTGAGCCTGTAAATCCTTCCTCCTGCCTCTACCTCGTCACCGACTCCTGCATCACAATCCAGACTTTTTATGGAAGACAGACTCATGGCAATCTCGTGCTCTGACTCTGGATAATGTCCTTCTATAACCGGCTGTCCCATCATATCCAGATACGCTTCATCTGCATACTGCATGACGATCCCATCTTTTTGTGCGCGTTCTGCTTCGTTTCCTTGTGTTGTCTCTTTGCTCTGTTTATTTTCGCGCTGATCTCTTTCTTCGTTTCCTTGTTCTGCCTCTTCGTTCTGTTTATTTTCCTGCTGGTCTCTTTCTTTATTCTCTTGTTCTGCCTCTTCGTTCTGCT
>CAJUHV010000036.1:0-9014 GCA_910586445.1 uncultured Eubacterium sp. | reverse complement strand
CCTGCTGGTCTCTTTCTTTATTCTCTTGTTCTGCCTCTTCGTTCTGCTTATTTTCCTGCTGGTCTCTTTCTTTATTCTCTTGTTCTGCCTCTTCGTTCTGCTTATTTTCGCGCTGATCTCTTTCTTCGTTTCCTTGTTCTGCTTCTTTGCTCTGTTTATTTTCCTCTCTGCATCCTTCTTCCTGCTGGCGATTTTCATTTTTCTGGCATACGGTTTTTAGTATTCCGTATTCTTCAACCCGATACCCCGGTGTATAATCTCATGTAATCAGCTCTAGCGTGTCTTCCTGCTCTGGAATGCAGTAATTCCAGTCGCCATATATGTTCTTTGCATTCATAAGGTCACTGCATACGCCGCTGTATACCAACGACCGGATACCTGTCAGCAGGGCAATGGAACATATCATGCCAAGCAGAATTGCCAGCGACTGCATTTTATAGTGCCAGATAAACTGCCCTGCAAGCTTATACATCTTGTTCACCCGCCTCTCTTAACACGCCATCCTTCATCCATAACATTCTGTCACAGGAACGCGCCAGCACTTCGTTATGCGTCACCATTATCATCGTCTGGTTATATTTTCTGGCACTGGCCTTTAACAGTCCCAATACCTCTGAAGTTGTCGCAGAATCCAGATTTCCGGTCGGCTCGTCCGCCAGAATAATCGCAGGCGCATTTGCCAGCGCCCGTGCGACCGCTGTACGCTGCTGCTGCCCGCCGGAAAGCTGTGACGGATAATTCAGCCTCTTTTCCCACAGCCCCAGCCCTGTCAAAATTTCCCTGAGATAGTCATGGTTTATCCTCTGCCTGCGGTCGAGGCTGACCGGCAGGGCTACATTGTCATAGACATTCAGCACCGGCATAAGGCTGTAATCCTGAAAGACAAATCCTATATTGCGGCGTCTAAATATCGTCTTTTCCGTCCGTCCAAGATCTGCAATATTTCTGCCTTTAATCCAGATCTCGCCGCTCGTAGGACTGTCAAGCCCTCCAATCAGGTTTAAAAATGTACTTTTCCCGGAACCAGATGTGCCTGTCACTGCTACAAACTCCCCCTGCTGCACCGTCAGGCTCGCATTCTTTAAGGCATGGACCGCATTTTCTCCGCTGCCATATGTCTTTCTCAGATCCGTCACCTGTAAAACTTTCATACTGACCCTCTCTCCTATAAAACATGCTGCTTTAGAGCGTGTATAGCAGTATTATAAAAAGCATACCTTACACAAATGCTACAAAATGCATTCTGCCGGCTTACAAATCTGTAAGATTTAGCTTAGAGCGTGTTTGAAAAATCATTCCCGCCAACTGTACGCCCCACTTTGCGGTATATTTGGCCCTCATTCGGTCAACGTAGCCCGCTACGCCTCCCTCATTCGGGTCAAATCTCCCACATCATCTTGGACATTAGTAGTCCAAGAAGCTTGAATTGTGACGCACATTTGACAGAAAGCATTTTTCAAACACGCTCTAGCGATGTACTACTTTCCAAATTCACCTTATATCTTCTTTTTTAATAGAATCTCTGATTAATCCTATTTTACCAAAGCCTGCGGCTTTTTTCCATACAAGGAAATACGCTGTCAAAAAAATTTTAAAAATTTTGGACGTTCCCTCTGCTCTTTTCTTTCTGCCTGCTGTATGACAGCTCCATGCAGCTAAAATGACATATCATTACTATTCGCCCCGCACTCTTTTCCGCAATAAAATCTCATGTTCCGACTTATATCCAATCGCACGGTACAAAGCCTGCGCTCCCAGATTTTCTTCCCCGGTCTGAAGCTCAAAATTATAAGCCTCATAATTCTGCATGCAGTATTCTTCTACGAACAAGATCATGCTGCTGGCAATCTTTCTTCTTCTGTAAGCTTCATTTACAAAAACTTCTGAAATCTCTGCATAGCGCTCCTTATAGCAGAAAGATTTTTTTACCTGTGCACAGACAAAGCCTGCCAGTATCCCGTCTTCTTCTGCTACGGCCACGACCTCCTGCGCATTATTTGAAAGCGACTGCCTGATATTTTCTACAGTTGTGCAATTTTTTCCATTAAACTGCTCATTCAATACAAACAATTGCTCTGCATCCGCTGATCCTGCTAAGCGAACCATCATTTGCTCCTCCTTTCAGCAAAATAAATCCAACTTTAAAACACAATGCCCTGCTCCAGGCAGAATCACACACGCTTTTGCTTACTGGCATTATAAATCGTCTCCACATATTCTCTCGCTACATGAAACTGCTGAACGGCAGCTTCTATTGCAAACTCCCTTGTCGCACCAAACTTTACTGCTGTTTCTACTGTAGCAATAATGCCTTCCCTCCGGCCCTCCTCACGGCCCTCTTTGCGGCCCTCTGCCCTGATTTCCTCTATTACACTGCTCATCTCGCGCACTCCTTCCATGATACATGCTCCTTTCGTCATCCTCCGGCTTCTTCCTGCCTTCCTAAATGCTGTCTTCCTGCCAATCATACTCATTCAGATATCCGCCGGCTAAAAGCAGGCTCCAGATCGCATTTGTATTATAATCCAGCTGGTTAAATACAATCTCCTCATCCAGCTGTGTTTCAAAAGTCTTTCTTTTAAGCAGGTCTTCCATAATCATTTTTACTTCTGCGCTGCCTTCCTTCACTGTCCAGCAAAAAATCATTTTTATTGTAAACATCCACCAGCTCCTGGATGATTCCTTCCCGGACAGCCAGATAGTCACTCCCTCCTATACCGGCAAAGCTCAGAAAAATAACCGGATAAGTCCCCTGCAGGCTCCTGTACTTTTCCTCCGTCCAGATGGAAAGTCCTTCAAACAAATCTCCCCTGCCTGCATGCTGTATGGATAGAAAATAATCTACCATATTCATAGTGAGGGTCTTTCCGAATCTTCTGGGGCGGGTAATTAACGTTGCCCTATCCCTGTTCTCCCACCACTCCTTTATAAAATTTGTCTTATCCACATAAAAGCAATTATTCTCTATTAAATCTTTAAAATCCTGTTCACCTATAGCTACTTTCCTTGCCATCATCACACCTCCTGCGATGATGCATTTTGTAACTACTCACATTGTAACCTGACAGCAGTTAAAATGCAATTGGATTTCTTTCTTTGGCTGAAGCCAGAAAAAAGCAGGTGGATTTTTACGTTTCCACCTGCTTTTCTAATCTCTCAGCTGCTGCCCTATTTATAAAACCACGCACAGTTTCACCTATAGATTAAATTTGTAATCTTTTATCTGCAATCTTTCATCTGTAATCTTTTGTCTCCTACTCTATTCCATCAAACAGCTGTTCAAAATCAATCTTAATATGCGGAAAATGAATTAAATGCAGATCTTTTTTATGATCCTTTGTCACCGTATCCATCAAATAATATTTAGGAATACCATCTTCATAATCTAAATCATATATTTCAATAGATCGTTTCCAAATATCTATAATCCAGTACTCAGGTATTTCTTCGGATCTATATATTTCTTTTTTTTCAGTCTGATCATATGCTGCTGTTGAAGGTGATAATACCTCTAATACAAACTGCGGAGCATTTATGAAACTGTTTCCCTTTCTGCTTTTCGTCTGGCAGTTAATAGAAGCGTCCGGGATTACGTTTTTTTCACTTCCATCACTCATTTTCCACTTATATTGTACATTATCCGAATAAACTCTGCATGTGCTGTCTTTTAACTGATTGTAGACCATATTTACAAAATTAATTATTACCGTGGAATGATCTGGCGACGCACCTGCCATATCTGTGACCTGTAAATTTAAACTCACTCTCCCACCCCCTCCAAACTATATTATATCAGATCAGCATCCGTTTTCAAGCATAAACCATAAACTGATTTAACGAAAAAGGAATCTCAAGTACAATTATGCTTGTTTCGTTTCCTGTGCACAAAAATGAAAATATTTTCTTATGTACGATTTTAAAATTAGGGATTGACAATCTAGATCTTAACGTATATAATGCCCATAAATGAACGTGTTCACAAATGATTTTTTAAAAATTTTGGCCAAAACTATATTCAGTCAGAAATCAAAGTACTGTGCTGTATGATTTTTCAGACACGCCCCAGCCAGCACTCCCTAAAAAGAAACTGCCCATACACTGCCGTCAAAAAGGAGGTCTTATGAGGAAAAAAGATGATACACTGCGCGAGACTCTGCTGGATGCCGCGCGCAGTATCTCAGATACAGAGGGCATAGGCGCTGTCAATATCCGCTCCATTGCAAAAAAAGCAGGCATCGCAGCAGGAACGGTATACAATTATTTTTCAAGCAAAGACGACATTCTGCTTGCCCTGACAGAAGAATACTGGAAGCAGACACTATATGAAATGAACAACACAATATCTGCTGTTTCCTTCTGCGCACAGCTGCAGGAAATATTTATATTTCTCAGAAACAGGATCAGCCAGTCAGCAGGAAAGCTTATGAACAGCCTTGGAAGTACAGGCACAGCCGGACAAATGCGCATGCTGTCCATGCAGTCGGAGCTGGAGCTTATTTTTATAAGCCGTATGGAACAAGATCCCGGGCTGCGTACCGAAATCTGGGATAAGACTTTTACAAAAGAACAGTTTGCACATTTTCTTATGATAAATATCATGCTGTTATTAAAGGAGGAAACACCCGATTTTGACTTTTTTCTGACAATAGTAAAGCGTCTGATTTACGAAAGCGAGTTAGAAAACCGCTGATCTGTTTCGGATTTTTAAAAATTGTAATTCATTTCAAAAATATTTTAAATGAATCTGGAGGATTTTTTATGGCACAAGCAATTGGAGAAACTGTTTTTGATATTTTATATCTGAGCTTTGCACTGATCGCCGGTCTTACTATGCTGATCAAAGGAAACAGTGCAATCGTAAAAAAAGCCGGATTAATGGCAGCGCTGCTCGGCGCAGGAGATTCTTTTCATCTGGTTCCCCGTTCATATGCACTTTGGACGAAGGGACTTGAGGCAAATGCAGCAGCCCTTGGAATAGGGAAATTTATTACATCTATTACGATGACAATTTTTTACCTTATTCTGTACTATATCTGGCGCGACCGCTACAAAGTCACAGGCCGCAAAAACCTGACGCTTACCATGTGGATTTTATCCATACTGCGCATTGCCCTCTGCCTGCTGCCGCAGAATCAATGGCTGTCCTGCCATCCGCCCCTTTTATACGGCATACTGCGCAATATCTCTTTCGCGGCTATGGGAATCCTTGTCATTGTTAGATTTGCACAGGAATCCAAAAAAGCCTGTGACCGCATATTCCGCTTTATGCCTCTGGCTGTCGGGCTGTCTTTCGGATTTTATCTGCCTGTCGTCTTATTCAGCGGCACGGCCCCGGCTGTCGGCATGCTGATGATCCCAAAGACGCTGGCATACGTATGGATTGTATGTATGGCACTGCAGCTTTACAGACATCCACAGTACTAGAGCGTGTTTGAAAATTCATTCCCGCCATCTGCACGCCCCACTTTGCGGTATATTTGTCCCTCATTCGGTCAACGCAGCCCATAATTTACAAAATAAAAACCTAATGAAAAAGGAGATAAGTAAAATGACAAAACGTTATGCAAATCTGGCTCTGGTTTATGCAGTCATTGCAATGATATTCGGAGTATTTTATCGGGAGTATACAAAATTTAACCAATTTACAGGACAGACAAATCTTTCCTTCTTACATACGCACTATTTTATGCTGGGCATGTTTTTCTTTCTCATACTGATGCTTGCCGAAAAAAACTTTTCGTTTTCTGATCAAAAAACCGGGCTGCTCTTAGCTGCCTATCAGCTTGGGCTGAATATTACCGGACTTGGATTTCTTATGCGCGGCCTGACACAGGTATGGGAAAGCGAATTAAGCAGGGGACTGGATGCCTCGATTTCCGGAACCGCAGGGATTGGACATATTGTGATGAGCGTCTGCATGATTATGCTGCTGCTGAAAATAAAAAAGCACGCGTAAATATACAGATCTGCCTTCCAAGACGCCGGACGGTGAGAGCAGCTCTCTAAGCCCAGCGTCCTTCCAGTTCTTATGCAGGGTCTTTAATTTCTGGGAATGCGCAGCACCTGGCCGATATTCAGCAGATCACTGGTCAGTCCATTCAGGCTCTTAACAGCATTAACTGTCGTATTATATTTCTGCGCAATCAGCCACAGACTGTCGCCTGCCTGCACCGTGTACTGAATATACGACTGCGGGGACGGCACCTTCAGCACCTGGCCGATATTTAACAGATCACTGGTCAGTCCGTTCAGCTTCATCAGCGTATCGACCGTCGTATTGTATCTCTGCGCGATCAGCCACAGGCTGTCACCTGCCTGCACGACATAGCGGATTGTGCCGCCCTGCGGTACATTTTGTTCGATTCCCTGATAAACCTGATACAGAGCCTCCCATGTCATCGGCCCGACTATGCCGTCCGGCGTCAGCTGCATCATGCGCTGAAATGCTGTCACTGCCTGCTTCGTCCCGCTGCCAAAGATGCCATCCTGCGCCGGACTTGGAATGCCCGGATAAAACTCTGCCGCTACATTTAACAAATACTGCAGCGTTATGACATCCTGCCCTCTCGACCCCTGCCGCAGCACGGAGGCAGGCGGCACTGTGCCGATTCCAAGCGTCTCCCCTTCACTGTTTAAATCCGCAAGCTTTGTAACTGCCGTATACAGGCTGGATATTTTATACCAGGTAGCCTTTCCCACAATGCCGTCCGGCGTCAGGTTAAATACGCTCTGGAATTTTTTGACCGCTGCTTTCGTGCTGCTGCCGAAAGTCCCGGTCTTGTCTGTAATCGCAGGTATCGCCGGATAATTGCGCCGTATTCTGTTTAAATAGGTCTGGATCGTCTGTACATCAAGCCCGGTGCTGCCCTGCTGCAGCGGTGCTCCCGGATAAGACGACAGTACCCCTGTAATAATTTCTGTCTGTGCGATTTCAATATCTTTTGGATAATAAGAACGCAGAATCTGCAGAGGTGTATACCCTCTGTCTGCAAGTGTGACGGTTCCCCATTGAGACAGTCCCTGACAGGTAGAAGTCGTTCCATTGCAGAACGACGTAAAATACGGCGCATTCTGCCCCTTCCTGCGCACATATTCATTAAAGATCTCATCTACAATCCGGCTGATCGACCCATAAATCGGACGCCCGTATACAAAATACTGGTCATAAGCCGTACTATTTGTTATATCAAAGCTATATCCCCTGCTTCTATACCATTCCGTATAAATCCTGTTTAATGCAAATGTAATAATCGCATAGATATTTGCCCGCAGGGCCGCCTCCGGCCAGGTAGGATAAATCTCACTGCTGGCTGCGTTTTTCACATAATCAGGAAAAGATACCTGCACGTTCTGGGCATAAGCATCCGGTTTTCCTAAATGTACCGTAATCCGATTCGGAATCACTACCTGACGCAGCACATACATCTGCTCGGCCGGCCCTTCCTGGCTGCGCGGCCCCGGCATTGCGACCGCAGGCCCTCCGACATGAATCTCTGTCTGATACGGGGTGCGCTGCAGACTCTGCATAGGCATAAGCGCAAGCGGCACAACCGCTGTCTCTCCTTCAAAAATAGGAATATCCGAGATATATAGTGTATCAAAGCCGTCTGCCTGTGCCAGCAGGCTGTAGCTTATAAACGGTGTTCCAGAAAAATACTGGTTCTGCGAAAAGCTCCGGTCCAGAGTCTCCAGAGGAACAGCCTGTACCTCCCCGTTTTCGTCTGTAGTCATTTCATAGATCCGGCTGCCCAGCGCATCCAGAATGCTTACCTGTACGCCGCTAAGCGGTACAGCCTCCTGCGCAGTCCGTGCCTGTACGGTCAGAAAACCAATCGCCATATATTCTATCTTTCCTTTTTATGCTTGCATATTTCTTTATCTTATGCACAAATACGGCAGATGGCACACTTTTTTATGTTTTTGCAGCTTAATTTTTAACCTGGCTTTTTTTCACCGGCTGATGCCTCATCCACTGATTTCCGTAAGAAATAAACACACCCGTCAGAATCATGCATATGACTGCAGCTATATACGTGCGTGTCCTTCCCTGATCCAAAAAATTCAGCCAGTCCGTTTCTGTCCAGAGCACGGAGGCCAGATTTGCCGCCATATGTGCGGCAGCAGCCGAGATCAAGCTCCCCGTCCGTTCTACAATATATGCAAGCAGCAGCCCGAGCACAAACGCATAGGCTCCCTGCACCAGATTAAAATGCAGCACGCCGAACAACAGTGCCGATAATAACGCTGCTGCTGTATGGCTTCCCCTTTTTCGCAGATGCTGGTAGACAAATCCCCTGTATACCAGTTCTTCCGCCACAGGCCCGATCACGCACAGTGTAATGATTTCCAACAGCAGACCATTACCATAAAAAATCTGGCTGACCCGCTTATACCCTTCCGAGATCTCTGACAAGCCTGTGAGATAAACCAGATAATTACATGCCACACTGCACATGACTACGGCACATAAATAGCAGAAAGATGCCGGATAACGGTATACAGACCGCTGTTCAGCTCTGATCGTAAGATTCCGGCGCACGGCCAGCCAACCAAATAATGCCAGACATACCAAAAGTGAGGCTGCCTGCAGTGCGATTCCAGAAAGCTTCAGCCCGCTGGCTGAAAGCAGGCTGTAAACAACACTGGACAGAATCGTATAAAGCATTGCGTAAGATGCCGCCCAGACGACATTCCGGCATGCTATTTTGTCCCAGATTAAATCCACTTCCTTACCTGCTGTAGGATCTGGCGCAACCCCGTTTACCGACCGCGCAGATGTCAGGGACTTAGAATCCTCTGCTTTTATTTGTGTCTTTCTTTGTGCTATTTTTTGAAGATCTGATTTATTATAATTCATTTTTTCACCAGCTTTTTTCAAACACGCTCTAGAGCGTGTCTTAAAAATCATTCCTGCAATCTGCACTCCCCATTTCAAGCTTCTTGGACTACTAATGTCCACGATGATGCGGATCATTCATCCCAAATTTAATCAACATAGCCCGCTATATCATGCC
>CAJUHV010000035.1 GCA_910586445.1 uncultured Eubacterium sp. | reverse complement strand
ATTTTTTTCTTTTCTACGGTTCATCACCCCTTTATTCCTTGCCTTTTTGTCCAATGCATGGCAGAAGCCCTCCGCTGCTGCCCTTTTGGCAAAAGAAAATCCCGGTCATGTGTGTTACCGGGTAAATGACCTGTATCAATATTTTTATTAACGAAATCCCGTCGTCATACATTATGTGCTATTTTACGATTTTCCACTAGATTTCATATAGGACAGATGATATAATTCCATCATAAATACGTTCTTTGGTTACAGTTACTAAAAGGAGAAGAAGACACCATGCACTTGATTGCAATCTGCGATGACGAGACAGAAGAATTAAATAAGACCGAGCAGCTGCTGCTGGATTACGGAGATAAACATCCTGACCATGAATTTAAAATAAAACGTTTTGAAAATGTAAATGACCTGCTGCAGGTGATCAAAGACAAAAGCTATATGCCGGACCTGCTTTTGCTGGATATCTACATGCCGGAAATGCTGGGAACCGCTGCTGCCAAGGAGCTGCGGGATATGGGCAGTGCGGGCAGGATCATTTTTCTTACCTCTTCTTCGGAGCATGCATTGGACGCATTCCGGGTAGACGCACTGCAGTATCTTGTAAAACCGATCGAAAAAGCAGATCTGTTTGCTGCCATAGACAAATATTTACAGGCTGCCAAAGACAAGCGGAAAAAACATCTGCTGCTTAAAATCGACGGCATGATACAGCGGATTCCACTGGCTGACATCGTATCACTGGAGGCACAGGGCAAGCGCCAGTGCCTGTATATGGCTGATGGCTCGCACGCTACCCTGCACATGACAATGACGGCTCTATACCAGATGCTGTCGCATTATCAGGAATTTGTAAAAGTAGGTGCTGCCTATATTATAAACCTGGAGCATATTGACAGCCTGAACTCGCATAATGCCTGTCTGGACACCGGAAAAAATATATTTCTGCCAAGGGGTGCCTACCAGCCGCTCAAAGAACAGTATTTTCGTTATTACTGTGAAACTGACAATAACTCTGCTGAATAAACTATCCTTACTGTTTATCTGTTTCCGTTTATAAAAACCATACCGGCAAATAAAATTTAATAAAAAATAGACTTCCTTCATGAGCACAGATATGATAGAGTTAATTATATTAAGGAAATTACAGCCTGTGCCAGATAGCCGGCTGTAATATAAATTACAACCATGGAGGAGTATTTATGTCACACAAAGAAAAGAATGCTAGGACGACAAATGCTGGCCAGAGCAGCAGCCTCAGCAAGAAAATTATTTCTAAAATGGCACTTATTGTTGCCGTTATTTTCCTGCTCACTATTTTGATGTCTGCTCTTCTTGCGGCAAAATCCTTGATACAGGTAAACAGAGAAAAACTAGCTGCTGTTGCCTATGAAAATGCTTTTTTAGTATCGAATGATATTGAAAATGCCTATGGAAAAGTGATCGGATTTGCCAGCGCAATGCGCAACATTTCTGCACTGGACCCGACCGAGCAGAGGGACGCAATTGACACTGCCCTGGTAGGCGTGCTGGAAGGCGGAGACGGGTTCCCGACCGCATTTGCTTATTTTGAGCAGAATGCCATCGCGGACGCCAATGGAGAGCCTTACGAAGTCCACAAACGGGACATCGCTTACGAATCTGTCGTATATCTGAACGAAGATCAGACGGATTATGTATTTGAAAAGCACGAAGACGCTTTTGACAATTACGAAAAAGAATATTATATGCAGATTAAACAAACCGGAGAGCCGTATATCATGGACCCGTACGTATATGAGCTGATGGGAAAAAACATTATGATGATCAGCATCATAGCACCGATCTGGGATGCAGAAGGTGAATTTCTCGGAGTAGCCGGTGTCGATGTTGCATTAGACCATATGCAGGAGCATCTTCTGGTCAGTACGGACTACAAATCGTCTCATCTGATGGCCCTTGCAGCAGACGGAACGATTTTAGTGGATTCTGCAGATGCTGATTCCGTAGGCACCACTGCCTCTGAAGCAGGATACAAACCAATCGCAGAATATGCTGACACTATTCAGTCCATGGCTGAAAGCGAACAGGTAAACAGCCGCTATATTATTAAGACAAATAAAAACTTCGGCACAGGAAAACGCGGCATTTCCGTTAATATCCCGCTGACCATATGCGAAAGCACCCACTGGACGCTGCATATGACCGTAAACAGCACCGAATTTTACTGGGCAATATTAGAAGGTGCTGGAAAGCTGACCTTTATCGTCGTACTGCTCGGCGTTGTATTATTGACAATGGTAAACCGCATGATCAAACGGTCTTTGGACCCGATTCAGCTGATTGCCGAAGGCGCTTCTAAGCTGGAGGCCGGTGACTTAAACATACATATTGACATCCAGTCTGACGACGAGCTGGGACATCTCGCACAGGCATTTAACCATATCAGCACTACGATCAGCAACTATGTAAAAGATATTTCCGAACAGCTCTCACAGATGGCGGACAATAATATGGATATTACCATTACGCAGAATTATATCGGCGACTTTATCCCGATCCAGAAATCAATTGAAAAGATTTCGCAGTCCTTAAACGACGCACTGCACCAGATCGTGCTTTCCGCGGATGAAGTATCTGCCAGCTCCGACCATGTGTCGTCCGGTGCCCAGGTGCTGTCGGACGGTGCCTCTGAACAGGCGGCAGCGATTGATGAGCTGGCAGCTTCGATTGAAAGCTTATCAAAAGATGTGGCAGCAAATGCGAGCGACGCACAGAATGCAAATGTAAATGTATCCGAGGTAGGCAGGCGCATCATGGACAGCAATAAGGAAATGGACCACCTGACCAATGCCATGTCCGATATCAGCCGTTCTTCCGGCGAAATTGAAAAAATTGTAAAAACGATTGAGGATATCGCCGAGCAGACAAACCTGCTGTCTTTAAATGCTTCGATTGAAGCGGCGAGGGCAGGCGAAGCAGGAAAAGGCTTTGCGGTCGTAGCCAATGAGATCCGTGAGCTGGCTTCAAAAAGTGCCGAAGCCGTCAACCAGACAGCCTCATTGATCGAAAGTTCCCAAAAGGCTGTCGAAATCGGCATAGAAATCGCAGATCATACCGCGCAGTCCCTGCTAACCGTTGTAAAAGGCTCGGAAGAGATCCTAAGCTCAATGGAAAAAATAAACAGCGCCTCACAAAACCAGAAAAATGTACTGCTTCAGCTTTCTGAAAATATAGATTTAATAAGCAATGTGGTTCAGTCCAACTCTTCCTTTGCACAAAACAGTGCACAGACCAGTGCGGAATTATCCAGCCAGTCTAAGAGGCTGCATGAACTTGTAAACCAGTTTAACTTAAAGCAGGATTAAACAATATGTATTAGCATCAGAGATTCATATTACAGATTTATATTACAGATTCATCTATGAGCTGCGCGGCCAAAAGATGAATCTGTAATTTATTTTATAATACTTCCAGCTTCTGCCCTGCATGCGATGAAAAACGCATGATACAGATTGTACCCGAAAAAATGCGAAATGTGCATAAAGCCTTTCCAAGCCCTGTCTTTCTGCTATATTTGAACTTGACAAAAGAAAAAGACGAGCTAAGGAGGAAGACTAATGATCAAATTGATCCGTCAGCTGTTTCAGACAGCCTTCGCACTTACCGCAATGTATGCAGCAGGCAGCTGGGCTATGAATCATGCCTATGCATGCAGGGGATACAATGCAGCAGGCAGCGAATACATCTTTATTCTTGCCGTTTACTGGGTATCCTATAAAATAGCCGGCATATTCATCCGCTTGATCAAAAAAAAGCACGTGAAGTGCAGATCATACCAAAAAAAGTGCGATTTATGCCAGGACCACCAAAACAACATTATAATTTGGTATGATAAAAGAAAGTTTCCCCTTACGGAGAAACAAGATCAGCATAAGGAGGATCAAAAATGTTAGGAGGTTCTTTCTGGACAGCACTGCTGCGGAATGGAATCAGTTCGCTTCTGATGATGCTTGTTTTTCTGCTGCTTGACCGTCCAAAATTAAAGATGAGCATAACTGTCTGGATTTATATCGTATACTGGCTCTTTCTGACTGTATGCTTCACTCTATGGTATTACCATGCCCCGGACAATTACGTCCGTTTCTCTGGACTGGCCGCGCTCCCTTTTATAGGCGTTTTCTGCGGACTGATGAGCGGAGACGGCATCGGCCTGTCTGTATACAAAGTAGCAATCGGCTACTATCTGCTATGCCTATGCACTGTTTTCGGCGTTGACCTTGCCCGTCTATGGTTCGGCAGCAGTATATGGGCCGATATCTGCCTGCGGGCCGTATTCTGCGCCATGACCTTATATTTTATCGCAAAAAAGTTCCGGCGCATATTTTTAGATAATTTAGACTTCCTGAGAAATGAGCTTGATCTGCTGAGTGCTGTCTCTTTAGTAGTATCTATCATGCTGGTTTCTTTTATCGCCTTCCGCCCTGCTGATTACCAGTTTTCAGCAGCCAATATGATACGGATCTTCATCACCCTTTTTATGGCGGGAATTATCCAGTATATCATCTTTCACTTATATATTCATCTAGGAAAAGAATACCGCTATCAGATTGAAAATCAGATGCTTGAATTAAACGAACAGTTTCTCCGGCTGCAGCTGGAGCTGGCAGAAGAATCCGAAGCCCAGGCTGCCAAAATACGGCACGATGCCCGCCACCACTGCCTGCTGATTCGAGAATATGTGAAAAAAAACGAGACAGACAGCCTGCTGGCTTATCTGGATCAATATCTAGAAGATATACAGGATGCCGGCAATATGCGCATATGCGCAAACAGAGCCGTAAACAGCATACTCTCCACCTATGCCAGATACGCCAAATCCAACGGCATTGCAGTAAATATCGATGTCAAGGCTGAAAAATATCTGACTGTACGTGATTTTGACCTTGTAGCAATCCTTGCCAATATATTTGAAAATGCCATTCACGGGTGCACAGATTCCGGCATGCCGGATGCCCAGATCTCACTCACAATGTCCCAGAAAGGCCACAAAATCGTCATCCAGTGCAGAAATACATGCGCACCAGACGCAGAGCTTTCCTACAAGCTCCCCAAGGCAGGACAGGAGCACGGAATCGGCGTGACAAGCATACGAAAGACAGCCGCCCGATACGACGGTGAGACAGACTTTTTGATCGAAAACGGTATGTTTGTAGCAAGAATATTATTAAATATGACTGTTTCTGCCTAGAGCGTGTTTGAAAAATGCTTTCTGTGAGATGTGCTTCACACTTAGTGGAGAATTTATCCCAAATTTATGAGGCATAGCGGGCTATGTTGATTAAATTTGGGATGAATTATCCGCAAAGTGGGGAGTGCAGATCACAGGAATGATTTTTCAAACACGCTCTAATACACTTAAATTCATCATACAGATAAACTGCCGGTGCCTCCGGCTGTTTATCTGCCGGAAATTTCTTCGAGCCTTCATGCTTGTTATTTCACTCAAAACAGCTTATACTAAAGACTGATACACTTGTGCCAATAGATTTATATTCACACTACAATCACAAAATATGGAGCAGAAAATATGACACTGATACAATCTATGCAGGATTTTGATTCCGTTTACCAATTAATGGAACAGAGTTTTCCTCCAAATGAACGCAGGACTTACGAAGAGCAGAAAGCACTGTTAAATAATTCCAGATATAATATCTCTATAGTACCCGGATCAAAAAAACATTCTCTCAATGCTTTTTTGGCTTACTGGACATTGGGCGATCTTATATTTATCGAGCACTTTGCAGTAAATCCGCTCTGCCGCAATACCGGCCTGGGGTCTGCCCTGCTGCAGGATATGATCAGACAGCAGACACACAGGATCTGCCTGGAAGTCGAGCTGCCGGAAAATGACCTCGCCAAAAGGCGCATCCGCTTCTATGAGAGAAACGGCTTTTTCTTAAATCAATACCCATATGTACAGCCCTCGATCTCCAAGGGGCGCAGCCCGATACCCCTTCTTATCATGACAAGCGGACAGCCGGTTTCTGAGAAAATATTTCAGGAAATCAAATCTACATTATATGAATATGTTTATGGTGTGACCGAACAAGATAAAAAGAGATTATTTTACCTTGATTTAACTTATTGAATTTCTTGAAACATTTCAAGGCAAATATACACAATCACTCAATGTTCTTATGGCACATACATCCCCGCCGACTCCCTCACAAGCAGCCGGCACGGCAGCTCCAGCCGCACGCACTCCTGATGTCCGCCCTGTAAGCGGTCTTTCAGCAGCTGCACTGCCAGATGCGCCATATCACCTTTCGGAATCTGGATCGTCGTCAGCATCGGGGAACAGCGCACCGCCTCTTCTACATCATCAATCGATATGACCGCAGGGCGGTAAATATCCCGCCGGCGTCTTCCATTGTATGCCTTCATTGCGCCAAGCAGCCCCAGCGCAGTCACATCATTGGCACAAAAAACTGCTGTCGGCGGTTTTTTCAGCGCTGCAAGCCGCTCAAAAGCGCGGCCTCCTTCTTCCCTTGTCTGATTTGTCGATACGATATAATCATAGATCATCGAGATCTTATGCTTTGCCAGACACTCGTAATAGCCGTTGTATCTGGCCTCCATCGTGCAGTCGCCCACATATGCAATGCTGGTATGCCCAAGCTCAAGCAGGTACTCTACTGCCATAACCGCGGCATGCGCACCGTTGCAGGTGATCTCATCCATACGATAATCCATCGGATTGCGGTCGATCGCAGCCACGCCGCCATATCTGCGCAGCAGCACATCTGCCGACGCAGCTGGGCATTTTCCAAGAATAATCAGCCCGTCTGCCCGTACCCGTCCGCCTTCTGCCTCCACCGCCGGTACATCTGTGACATGCATAATCCGCCCAATCACGCAGCCGAGCTTATGGCATTCCGTCTCCACATAGCGGAACATTTCGGCAAAAAAAGGATCTTCTTCCAGTGAATCAAACCTTGCCAGCAGAATGTCGATCCGGTACTGCCTGTCTCCATGCGCATATGCCCTGTTTTCTCCCAGCTTCAGCATTCTGGCATTCTGGTTCGGCACATAGCCGAGCTCTCTGGCAGCCTGGCGGATCTTTTCGGTCAGCTCCCTGTTCTGGCAGTGGTAATCTGGATTGTTTAAAACTCGCGATACCGTAGCAGCAGAGGCCCCGGTTATCTGCGCTATTTTTTTTAATGACATAATATGAATTCTCTTATTATAATTTCGACTTATATTTTTTAGCTTTTTTTATTTCTTCTTTTAATATTTCTTTTAATATTTCCATCAGCTCCCTGTTTGGAATGCTGACCCTCCCATTTTCATAGCTTAAAAAGCCGTATACCACCATTGCTGAAAATATTTCATCTTTTGTCTGCAGGTCCATCGACGTTGCCGCATACTCCTGAAGCCTTGCATGTACATCCTGCCCCGATACCATAAGTGCAATGTCTCCACAGACATCATTTACATTATGCGCTATATAATAAAAAATCTCATCATAAGGCCCCGAGCTTGTCCAGTAATTTTCCAAATGATTGCAGCGGAGTGCCAGAACCACAGAACGCGGATTATAAATTCTCTCCCCGTCCGCAGCGTGATAGCCGTCATACCAGTTTTTTAAATCATCCATGCCGATCGAAGGATTTCTGCACATATTTAAATACCGTTTATGCAGTTCATTCACTTCCTGTTCTGTAAATCCAAAGCAGCTGGAAAACATAGATGTTTTTGCCATAGTAAATTCTGAAAACATATTCAGCTCAGAACCGCTTGTATACTTTGCAATCGGCAGTATGCCTGTCATATATGTCAAAAGCACATACGGCTTATCTTTCAGCAGGCTTCTTAACAGCTGCAGGTATGCCTTTTTATCCTGTTCGGCAGCATAATCCTGATAAAAAATATAATCCCATTCGTCTAATATAAAAATAAAACGTGCGCTAGGATCTTCAATATAAATCTCCATAAAAAGATCTACAATATCCCCGCCCTCGTCAAACTTTACCATTGGATACTCCCGCTTTAAATCCCTGGCCAGCTTCTCCAGTATCCTTTTAATATACTGCTGATAAGAAAAACAGCTGGATGGTGTATCATTCCATGTAATATGTATGACAGAAAATTGGTTTCTGTATTTTTCATAATCCTCTGACTGTGCAATCCGCAGATTTTTAAAAATATCATCTGACTCACAGCCTTTTGAAAAAAATGACGCAGCCATATTTGCCATTACAGTTTTCCCGAACCTGCGCGGTCTTGTAAGGCATATATGGCTGTTTCCTTTTTTTATCAGCGGAAATAAATCTTCCAGCATCTGTGTTTTATCGACAAAATATGGTTCTTCTGACTCTCCTTTATACAAGGTATATGCAGCAGTGCTGTTTAAATATGCCCCCATAGCTTACTTAGGTCAGCTCCTTTCCGTCAGGCGGCATTATCCGTTACAGCCGCCCGTTACGAAAAGTATACCAAATAGATCCAGACGTGTAAAGCCAAATAAACAGCACAAAATCCGGCGTTTTCCAGTCCATGGTTACTGTTCACTCCGTGACCAGTACCTTCACAAATCCATCTAAAATTCGCTTCGCGAATGGGATCTGCTCACTCCTGAATCACTTTCTTACGGACTTTGCAGTGAATGCAAAGTCCTGTATAAACAGCAGCAGTCCCTACTGTCTAATCAGCCCCCGCCTGCGCAGAATATGGTTCTCCACGCTTGAAAAGATTCCTTTATCAATAATAATTCCTATTATAATAATCGCAAGCATGACCGTCATAACCTGATTGATGTCCGCCAGATCACGTCCCATCATCAGCGTATATCCCAGTCCGACCGATGCCGACATCACCTCGCCGGACATCAGCGCCCTCCATGCAAACGACCATGCCTGCTTCAGCCCTGCCACAAAAGAAGGCAGCGCAGCCGGAAAGATGACCTTGGCATACATTTTGCCGGCTGAAAGCCCCATTGTCTTTGCCGCGCGTATATAAATCGGCGGTACTTCCTTAATGCTGCTTTCAACCGCTAAAGATATGCTGAATACAGATCCCATGACAACGACAAATATGATTGCACTTTCCTTCAGTCCAAACCACAGTATGGCAAATGGAACCCAGCAGATGCTTGGAAGTGTCTGAATGCCGAGCAGGAGCGGTTTCAGATTTGTGGAAAGATACTCAAAATTCATAATCAGTATTCCAAAAAAGACGCCTGCGACTACTGATATGATAAATCCAATCAGCACGCGCAGCATGCTCTTTGCTACTGCTGCAAATAATGTGCCGTTTGCAATCAGCCTGCCTGCGCTTGCCAGAACGCCTGCCGGGTGCGGCACTGCGTACGGCTTTGCCCATTCAAACCAGTCGGTAGAAGCTGCATACAAAAGCTGCCAGACCAGAATCAGTCCTATAAAAAATAAAATACTTCCTATGATCTTACGCAGATTCATTTCGATTCCTCCTGTAAACTGTCAAATTCATCTTCAACGCTTTTGCGTGCACTCAGGCTTACCTTGCCTAAGATCTGTCTGCGCAGGGCGGTAAATTCCGGTGCTTCGATATTTCTCGGACGCGGAAAATCAATCGGCACAATTTCTTTGATCTGTCCCGGATTTTCAGCCATAACAATGACACGGTCTGCAAAATAAATAGCCTCTTCGACACTGTGCGTTACATACAAAATCGTTTTTCTTGTTTTTTCCCAGATCTTTTCCAGCTCTGAACGCAGGATGTGTATCGTCTGCTTATCCAGGGCGGAAAACGGCTCATCCATTAAAAGCAGCTTGCTGTCCAGTGCCAGTGACCGTGCCAGCGCCGTACGCTGCTTCATGCCGCCGGAAATCTGGTGGATCGGATAATCCTTATAATGCCACAGCCGTACCATCTTGAGATATCTTTCTGCAATCCGCTTCTGCTCATCCTTTGGCAGCCCTGCCGCATCCAGTCCGAACATGACATTCTGCTCCACATTCAGCCATGGATACAGTGCAGCCTCCTGGAACATAACGACGCGGTCTGCGCCCGGCCCTGTCACCGGCTGTCCATCCAGCAGAATCGTCCCTTCAGACGGCGTATCCAGCCCTGCGACCAGATTGAGCAGCGTAGACTTTCCGCAGCCGGAAGGCCCTACGATACAGATAAATTCTCCTTTTTCTACTTCTAATGAAATATCCTGCAGTGTCTCTTTTTTTGTATCTTTAAATACTTTACTAATTGAATTCAGTTGTAAATACATCGTCTTCCTCCGGCACTTCGCTGATAAATCCTTCGTCCTTGCTGATCTGTGCAAACTTCATAATTGCTTCATGATTCAGTGCAGTATCTACCGTCATCCTTGTAAAGGCATTTTTAATGACTGCTTCATCCAGCGCCTTCCCAGTAGCTTCTTCGATCTCCTTATTTACAATCGAAAGCGCTTCATCCATATTTTCATTGATATATAAAGCAGCTTCTTCATGAGCTTCTAAAAATTCTTTTACAAGGTCTGGATGTTCATCCATAAAATCTTTGCTGGCAACTACCACGGCTGTCGGATAATTTCCTTCTAAAAATACTTCATTATAATCCAGCAGCACTTCTGCACTGCCATTGTTTTCAATCGTCGTTCCCCAAGGCTCCGGCACCAGTGCCGCATCAACGCTCCCATTATCCATCAGGTTTAAAATGTCTGCATTGGAGCTTGCATTGACCGTCACATCACCGCCTGCGTCCACGGTCTTTAAGCCCTGGTCTGTCAAAAGGCTTAACAGGCACAGGTGCTGTGTATTTCCCATCTGCGGCACTGCAATCTTTTTACCGGCAAGATCTGCCACAGACTCGATACCGGCCTCTTTGCGCTTCAGCAGTACTGCACCGGCATTGGTTGTATTCGAAATAATCTTGACATCGCCGCCTGACTTTACATTGGCGCTTATCGCCGGTACCGGCCCGATATATCCAAGGTCAATTTCCCCTGCGAAAATTGCTTCTGTCTCGGCAGGGCCTGCATTAAACGAAGTCCAGCTCACATTACATTTTCCTTCCCACTTTTCTTCCAGTGTCTTTTGATTTTTCATAACAAGAGCCTGCGTATGGGTAATGTTTGGAAAATATGCCACACGTACATCGGTCACGCCGTCCGCGCCTTTGGAACCGTTCTGGCCGGTGCCGCCATTGCCTGCATCCTTTCCGCCGCAGCCGGCCAGCGCTGCAAGCGCTCCTGTAAGCAGGATTCCTGTGAGCAGTTTCTTTATCGCTGTCTTTCTCATGATAAAATACCTCCGTGATATTTTTTATGTGCTGATTGATTCAATGTATGCATTTTACCACAGAAAGAAAAGATATATTCTTTAAATTTTGAAAACGTTTTCTAATATTAAAAGCTATTTTTATGCAAATGTATCCTTTGTACACCTGCTTTCCAATACATTTTTTCAATTTTTAGAAAACGTTTTCAAAAATCCGAATTCTATCTTCTGCAGAATGATTTTTCATACATACTCCGGCGTATAATTCATGCTTAATCCAGAAAGTTACAGCCCGCTTGATTCAAAACAGGCCGAAAAATGCGGCAGGCCGGCTGCCCTGCCGCGAATATTTTATATGCATTTTAATATTACCATTTCTGTACAGCTTTTTCTTGACATAGCGGTAGATAGTCGCTATCCTATAAGTATCTCGGCATGTTAAAAAATTATTTTCTGATAATTCCAACCCATTATCAGGAGATGATTTTAAACACGCCCGAGAATTTTTTATGGAAAAACTCCAATAAAACCTGTCTAATTCAGTCTGCTCCAGAAATGGTCCGTATGCAGCAGCTCATGTGCCATATGAGACAGCGGACTGCCTAAATACTGATCGTATAAAGCGATCACAGAAGGATTTTCATGCGAAAAACGCAGCGGATTATTTTTATCCAGTGCATACAGTTTCTCGCCGCGCTCCTGCGCCATTTCACGTCCCTCCGTAATCGGCTGTCCGCCGCCGCCCACGCAGCCGCCCGGACATGCCATGACTTCTACAAAATCGTATTCTGCTTCGCCGCTTTGTATTTTTTCCATAAGCTTTCTTGTATTCCCCAGTCCGTGTACGACAGCTGCCTTAATCGGTATGCCGGCGATCTCCAGGCTTGCTTCTTTGATTCCGTCAAGGCCACGTACAATGCGGAACAGATCTGGTTTTGGATTTTCCCTTTTTAATACATAGTAAGCAGTCCTAAGCGCTGCCTCCATTACGCCGCCTGTTGCTCCAAAGATCACGCCTGCGCCCGAGGCTGTGCCGAGCGGAGAATCAAACTCTTCTTCCGGCAGGCTGGCAGGGCTGATCAGCTCAGACCTGAGCATGCGGTCAAATTCTCTGGTTGTCAAAACGACATCCACGTCGCGGCCGGTTCCTGCATCATCCATGGCAGGCAGTGCACACTCCGCTTTTTTTGCCGTACACGGCATAATCGATACACAGAATATTTTTTCCGGATCTTCTGCCAGTACTTTTGTTGCAAAATAGGTCTTTGCAACTGCCCCAAACATCTGCTGCGGAGACTTCGCGGTAGACAGCTGTTTTACCATATCAGGATACTGGGATTTGATAAAGCGCACCCATCCCGGACAGCATGAGGTAAACATCGGCCAGGAATATTCTTCGCGGTGTGTCAGATGCTCGATCAGCTCGCCTGCCTCCTCCATAATCGTCAGATCTGCGCTGAAATTCGTATCAAATACATAGTCTGCGCCCAATGCACGGGCTGCAGCAGCCATTCTCTTTTCCGTAGCCAGTTCCTGCGGCATGCCCAGCCCTTCGCCCCATGCTGCGCGGACTGCCGGTGCAATCTGAACGACTACAATCTTATCCGGGTCATGTACGGCATCCAGTACCCTGCGCACGTCGTCCCGCTCACGCAGCGCTCCGGTCGGACAATGCGTAATGCACTGCCCGCATATCGAACAGTCGGATTCTGCTATCTTTTTCATATTTGATACACCGACGCTGGTACGTTTTCCGGTATTTACGATATCCCATACGTTTAAAGACTGTACTTTATCGCAGATCTGCACGCAGCGCATGCATTTGATGCATTTCCCGGCGTCCCGTATAAGCGGAAAGCTCATATCCCATTCGTTTTTTTCGTAATCCTGATGGAACGGAACGTCATTGATATTCATGTCCGCGCAGATCTTCTGCAGGGAGCATGTGCCGTTTCTCTGGCATGCAGCACATCTGAAATCATGCTGGGATAAAATAATCTGCAGGTTCATCCGGCGGGCATAGTGTGCTTTCAGACTGCTGGTATACACGACCATGCCTTCTTCTACTTTTGTATTGCAGGAGGCAGCAAGTGTTTCCTTGCCCTCGATCTCGACGCAGCAGATCCGGCACGCGCCGATTTCATTCAGGTCTTTTAAAAAACAAAGCGTAGGAATCTCAATGCCCACAGCTGCAGCTGCCTTTAATATCGTAGTGCCTTCCGGCACCTGTACGGTTTTATGATCAATCGTTACGTTTACCATTTATCCTGTCTGCCTCCTCTCAATACACCGCAGCCGTGACGGTCGCACCGCAGGCAGCGGCTTGCTTCCTGCAGCGCCTCTTCATCGCTCATCGTATATTCAATGCCTTCAAAATTGTCTTTGCGTGCCCAGGATTCTTTTTCTCCCAGATTAACACGCCCGCATGGTATTTTATCATTTAAAAGCGGCTCCGGTATTTCCACATCTACCGAGATCGAATGCTGGAATCCTAAAAATTCATCGATATTGGCTGCCGCTACTTTTCCTGCTGCGATTGCCTTTATCACTGTTGCCGGGCCGGATACGCAGTCTCCGCCTGCATACATGCCCACACGGTTTAACGCACCGGAAGCATCTGCCCGCAGCTGTCCGCGCCTTGTCGCAATACCCGCCTTTTCAAACGGTTCTGACACAATATCCTGTCCGACCGCCATAATAACTACATCGCACTCCAGGCGCTCCTGCTGCTTATCTGCCCTGCGCGGCGAAGGCCGTCCTCCCCTTACCGGGCCGATAATCTGCGGCTGTACCCACAGTGCCTTTGCATTTCCCTTTTCATCCGCTTCTATACGAAGAGGCGCTTTTAATGTCAGCAGCTCAATGCCTTCGGCGATCGCTCCTTCCACCTCTGCAGGCAGTGCAGTCATATCTTCCTTGCGCCTGCGGTAGACAATGCTGACCGTCTTTGCCTTTGAGCGGATGGCAGTCCTCGCACAGTCCATTGCCACATTGCCGCCGCCTACTACGATCACGCGTTTTCCTGTAAAATCAGGATATTTTTCGTCTCCGATCTCGCGGAGCATTTCCACCGCAGATATAACGTTTCGGCTTTCCTCGCCTTCCAGATCAAGCTTCTTTTCTGCATGGGCACCTATTGCTATAAATACCGCATCAAATGTATCGTTGATCTGTGCTAATTCCTCTGTGCCGATCGATGTATTCAGCTGCACATTAACACCTGTAGATAAGATTGCATCGATATCCTCCTGCAGCCGCTCCCTTGGGAAACGATAATTTGGTATGCCATAGCGCAGCATGCCTCCAAGCTGTGCCTTTTCTTCAAATACAGTTGTCTGGTGTCCCATCAGCTGCAGGAAATAGGCAGCCGTAAGCCCTGCCGGGCCGCCTCCGATCACCGCTACGCTCCTGCCGGTAGGGGCTGCACACTCAGGCACCGCTACATCTGCCGCATTCGCCTTATCCATTACATAATGCTTGATTCCGCGTATATTAATCGAATCGTCAATCATATTTCTGCGGCATCTGGCTTCACACGGATGCTCGCAGATCAGCGCACATGCTGTCGGGAACGGGTTGTCCTTTCGGATCAGGCGCACGGCATCCTCACAGCGGCCTCCGCCCGCAAGCGCGATATAGCCCGGAATATCCACATTGGCCGGACATAATGTAACACATGGAATCGGCTGCTCAAATGTACCCGTACACTGATGATCGCGTACATGGGATATGTAGTCTTCCTTAAACCCTTCCAGGCCTGCCAGCACCATGCGTGCCGATTCAAAACCAATGGCACAGTCCGCAGAATTTTTAATGTTTGCTGCCGCATGCTCGATCAGATCCAGCGTCTCCATCGTTGCGCTATTGTCTAATACGCTTTCTAAAAGCTCTTCGAGTATCCCAAGCCCGATACGGCATGGCACGCATTTTCCGCATGTCTGCGCATGGCAGACCTTTAAAAACGCCAGCTGCATGTCCACTGGACAGACACCCGGCGGATTTGCAATGATCCGCTGTGTAAATTCTTTCATCAGCTTTGCTGTAGTAGAATCTACTTTGTCGGTAGAAATTACTGATAACCTGCTCATATCCTTCCCCCTGATTTCTATTATTATTTCTTTCGTATGAAACAATCCAAAAGCTTATACACATTTTAGCTGATCTATCGTGCAGGTGCAACAAAAATAATCAACAATAAAAATAATGAAATGGTATTGTTAATAAGCTATCGAAACAGAGCGCACATTCGACAGATCCTCTTTTAACCGATAAGTAACCGTACAGATCCCATGGTCATCCGGGCTGACTGAGAAAAACCTGTTGTCTGAAAATTCCTGCTGCGTGTATGAATCCCCTTCATTTGGTTCCATTTCTATTTGATATTCCAATCTTCCATTGGATACAATTTTGCAGCTTCTGACTGTTTCTCCTTTTTCATTACAGTCCTCGTGAAAGCTGATGCCAAATACTGTCGGTTCCAGACATTCCATCTTTTCTTGAAATGAAGAATAAAACAGCTGATCTTTTGAAATGTCTTTACTTACAAAATCTGCCAGCAGCCGGCTGAATGCTTCTGCTCCATAGCAGTTTAGATGGTCTGGATCTTTAAACAGCTCAGAATTGCCAGGAAAAAAGCCTTCACGGCATAAATTAAAATCATAGTATTCGACACCTGTACCTGCAAGCATGCGCTTTACATACTCCACATAATCATCGTAGTTTTCTATGCCGGCAAGCATAAAATTAGACATCGGCGCTGATATCAATGTAAGCTGTATGCCTTTTTCATCGCAGTATTGAATAATGTCCTTCAAGGAATTTTCCCAGTCTGCGGCAGTCTGATCCATCTGCAGCTGTTCCCAGCCAAATGAGGAGAAAAAATTCCCATTTTTTACTACATCTTTATTTGCCACATATCCTTTGCCTGCATACCATTCGACATCGCCGGTGACATATGTATAAGCATAATTTTTATAATCATCTGTCTGCTTTTTTACCAATACATTTTTGACATAATCTGGCTCAAAAAATTTCTGCCAGTTTCTCCTTGCTAAAATAAAGCTGTTAAAATAATGGCTGCTGTCTGAAGCCTCCAGCAGATACCTGATCTTTTCCAAAGACGGCTTTAAATAATCAGAGATAATATAAGTCTGGGTCATTTCCGTCCGTTCCTTATAGGATTCAAAAGCCATGCGGAAGTAAAGCTCCAGATAAATATGCTTGATATCATTGTACTTGGCAGCTTCACGAATAATCATATACGAGCCGTCCAGCCCCTGCGAAGATGTGCCTGCATTAAATGAATTTACCCCCCCCCACGCAGAATCAAAGACCTCAGGGACAAATGACCGATAGCAGTGCGAAGATCCCGCAAAAAGGACATCGATCTGATCCTGCTCATACATTTCATGAAACATAATCCTAGTATACGAGGCCGTATCATCAACCAGAATATATTCCAAAATTTTTCCATAACATACAAACAATATAGCAAATGCCAGACAGGCTGCTGCTGTCTTTCCTTTTCCTTTCATCACTCACAGTCCTTTCAAAATTGAAAATAAATAAACTGGCCTGCATCGTACCCTGCCCCATAAATTCCAAATAAGATCGTGCACCAGATCAGTCCCAGATACAGATTCCACCGAAACCAGACTGTCTGCTCCCTAACCAGCATAAAAACAGAATATCCTTTTTCATGAAGGACATCCACCGTAAACAGCACCGTGATACCAAACAAGAGTATAAACCAGTTTCCCCGATCTAATCCGAGTTCATAAATACCTGCCTTTTGAAACGCTGTCAGCATCTGCCGAAAAATAGCATATACCTGCCGCAGGCTGTCAGCAGCAAAAAATACCCATGCCGCGTCCACTAAAAGAAATGTCCCGATCATCTTTCCAAGCTTCTGGCTGAACGAAAGGGCTGCAGTATTTTTACTCTTTAAAAACTTTTCTTCCAGCTCTCGTTTCCACTGTCCGCCGATCTGATAGACCGCATGAATAAATCCCCATGCTGCAAAATGCCAGCCGGCCCCATGCCATAAGCCGCTCACTAAAAATACAATCACTATATTACAATATTTAAAAAGCCTGCCCTTCCTGCTGCCTCCCAATGGTATATACAGATAGTCAGTAAACCAAGAAGTAAGCGATATGTGCCATCTCCTCCAAAAATCCTTAATGCTTGTAGCCAGGTACGGCTGTCGAAAATTTAATGTAAGAGAAAATCCCATTACCTTTGCTGCCCCACAGGCAATGCTGCTGTATCCGCCAAAATCACAGTATATTTGAAAAGCAAACAGTACAGACGCAGCTGACAGTTCAAAAAAACCATAATTCTGGCAGTTTCCATACACCTGATTTACCAGCATAGACGCCCTGTCAGCAATCACCAGCTTTTGAAACATTCCCCAGCACATCAAAAGCAGCCCATCCCGCACACGTGCGAAATCCCACATTTTAAGCTCCTGCATTTTTTGAATCTGAATCAGCAGACTGCCGGACCGCTCAATCGGCCCAGCCACAAGCTGCGGATAAAACGATACAAACAGCGCATATCTTAAAAGACTTTTTTCTGCCTTTATATTTCCCCGGTATACATCAATCGTATAACTGAGCGCCTGAAACGTATAAAACGAAATGCCGACCGGCAGAAGCAGGTCGATTCTATGGTTAATTGATCCAAGCCCCAGATGGTCTGTAAGAAAGCTGACTGTGCGCAGTGCAAAATCGGCATATTTAAATACAGCCAGTATTGCCAGATTGCTGATTAAAGATGCAGCTGCCACACACCGCCTGCCATGCTGTGTCCCCGCCTTTTCGATTAATATACCGCTTGCAAATGTAATGAGTGTCGATGCAGCAATCAAAACCGCATATTTTGCATTCCAGCTCATATAAAAATAATAACTGGCCGCCAATAACCACGCACATCTCAGTTTTTTTGGAATTACAAAATATAGCAGCGTAACTACCGGGAAAAACACCAAAAAGCTAAATGAATTAAACAACATTTTTCCATACCTCGTGCAAAAATTCCACGCTTACAATATTGAGACAGACTACTATGTCACAATATTCTGCAGCCACACACCCTTTTTCACCAGCACAAACCCGATCAGACACTTAATAAAATCCCCGATCTGTACCATAACGTACACCATAATCACTGATAATGCCGTATAATGGCTCAGCATGAACGCAATCGGCACACTGATGCACCAGATAAATACGCTGTCAAATAAAAAAGTAACAATTGTCTTCCCGCCGGAGCGGAGCGTAAAATAAGCGGCATGCAGGAAAGCGTTCTGCGGCATAAATACAGCTGCTGCCATAATAAAATACTTTGCAAGCAGCCTCGCCTCATCATTGATCTTATACAGGCTTGGAAACAGCGGTGCCAGCAGAAACATGACAGCAGCCACGCAGCTGCAGCAGGCGACGGAAAATACAATCAGCTTATTATCCGTATCCCTTGCCTCCTGCATCTTTCCTGCTCCAAGAAGCTGCCCCACAATGATCGCTACCGAATCCCCCAATGCTATAAAGACAATGTTAAACACATTATTGATCGTATTTGATACATTCAGCCCTGCAACCACATTCAGTCCGCGTATGGAATAGCATTGTGTCAGCATTGCCATGCCCGCCGCCCAGAGTGTTTCATTAAATAAAAGCGGGCTGCCCTTTCGCAGAATCTTCCATGTCAGGTCTTTTGGCACTTTCAGCGTATGATATAGTCCTCTGATATAAGCATATTCATCCGCCTTCCTATGTACCTGTGCCACTACAATCAGCATTTCTACATAGCGGGACAGCACAGTCGCAATCGCGGCTCCCTGCACACCTAGTGCGGGTGCACCGAATTTTCCATAGATCAGTATATAATTAAATGTCAGGTTAACAAATACTGCCGCTATGCCCGCCTTCATGGGAAGAATTGTCTGCCCGCATTCACGCAGTGTGCTGGAATACATCTGCACAGCCGCAAAGGCAGGCAAGCCCAGCAGCATTATCCATAAATACTGTGTTCCAAAACGCAGGGTAGCTGCAATATCTTCTGCCGTTCCTTCTCCTTTCAAATACGAGCCGATCAGCGTGGTGCCAGATGACAAGAAGAGTGCAATAGTAAAAATCGTAATTGCCATAGTCATCCACAATTTAAAGCGCATTGTCTGGCGTACGCCTTCATCATTTTTCTGCCCGAAAAACTGTGCCGTAAAAATGCCCGCGCCGGACACTCCGCCAAAAATACACAGATTGTATACAAAGATCAGCTGATTGACAATGGCTACTCCGGACATCTGCTCTGTGCCGATCTGTCCGATCATAATATTGTCCAGAAGGCTTACAAAATTCGTAATTCCATTTTGTATCATAATCGGCACCGCAATTAACAGCACCATTTTATAAAACGCTTTGTTTCCGATGAATTTTGATAGTTTTCCCATAGTTCTCCCTTCCATTATGAATAAAGCATTAAAATTTACAATGAAAAAATCCATTATCCTCATCAGATGCATTTTGTGCAGGATCTGTATTGTATAATGATCCAATATCAATTAAAATAAGCCGTATGCAAAAATACAAAAGAAAGGAGTCTGTTATGAAAGCAAAAGGTTTTATCAGTGAATTTAGAGATTTTATTTCTCGCGGAAATGTCATGGATATGGCTGTCGGTGTATTGATCGGCGGGGCATTTTCTTCGATCGTCACCTCTTTGACGGAGGATGTCATATCTCCAGTACTCGGCTTATTCGGCGGAATGAACTTTGACCAGCTGTCTATTAATATTTTAGGTGAGGTTACGCTGAATTATGGAAAGTTCATTACAGCCGTTGTTAATTTCCTGCTGATGGCATTCATTATCTTTCTAATGCTGAAAGGGCAGAATAATCCCATTATGAAACTGCCTGTATGCACGGGCTGCTTTACAAAAAGCTGTCCGGCATGCAGGCAGTTTTATTATGCTATTTATTTGTCAGTGTCCTGCCTATATTGATCACATGATTTACATAAACAGTCTGTCCTGTGGCTATCACAGTCTTTGACTTGACGGTAATCGTATTGATATGGATCTGCTCACCGCTCTTTACTGCGATATTTCTGCCTGTCTGTATAGTGCCTGCTGCAGTACAATCTAAAATCTCACCGTCCGGCACATAGATACAGTCAATTACCATCTGAAGGGCATTTGCTGCCGTCATCTGTGTCGTAAGGCTGCGCAGTGTATAGTCAGGGTGGCTCTGCCCGTCTGTAAACTCTATATTAATGCTTTCAGACAGATTATTCGGCTGTGTAAAGTTATAGCCTGTCGTATAGTAAAGCGTCACTGTGTAAGTACCCGGCTCTGCTTTCCGGCAGCTAGCTACTGCGCTGTTATTCGGGTCAGGTATGATCGAAAGCGGCGTCAGTGTCAGGGAGCTTGATCCCGGAATCGTAATCGCGCCTGCGGTAGAACAAGTCACCATGTCATTACTATAGTAAGCACTGCCTTTACGGATTACTGCGCTTGTAAAATTCTTATAACTGTAAAATACGCCGCCGCGGTATTCTGCCAGACGCAGCTTGACAATTTTATTTCCGATTGTACCGGCATCTACAGACAGATCCATAGACTCTGCGCTGGACTCGATTTTATAGCTCGGCGTGCCATTTACATTTGGTTCCGATACAATGACCGTAAAATTCTTGCTGATCGTCCTGCCGCCTAAATTAACCGTAAGCAGATAATTGTATACGCCGACTGCTTCGCCCTGTGTCTGAATGCGTATGCAGTTGTCCTGCGTATCGTAGGCCGCGAGTACTTTGCGCCCGGCTGTCTCGGTTATAAATCCTGCTTCTCCGTTTAATACAAAGCTGCCGCCGTACTGGTCTAGTGCAGTTACCGGAATCTCTTTTTGATAATCCACAGACCGTCTTGTATTGGACATCGCAATCGCTGTTTCCTTCAGCTCGATATCTGCCAGATAACGCGCCTCGTTGATCGTAATGGAATACGTATATGTCACCGGATAGCTGCCCTGGCTGGCAGTTACTACGACCATCACAACGCCTGTCTTAATCGGCGTAATCTTTCCGTCCTGGCTGATAATCAGGCTGTCCGGGTCGTTCGAATTATATACGATGCTGTCATATGTGATTTCCTCATCGTCTGCATCCAATGCCATAAAATGTGCATACATCGTATCGCCGACAGCGATCGAGCGTACATCGTCTCCTTTATAAGACGGAGTCTGTGCACTGTTTGTCAGCGTAAAATGTGTATCTACCGCTTCGTCCGCTTTCTGTGCTACACATAAGACTGCTTTTGTGTCTTTTAAGTTTACCGTTCCGTCTGCTGAAATATATGTCATCGTTACGGTAGCAATACCACCGATTGTAGTCATGTACAGACGGTTTGTCTGTTGGTCAATCAGCCCGTTATATACATCCGCCGTGCAGCGGAAAGTACCTTTTGTGCTGTCTATGGTGCCTGTTACGTCGATTCCGTTTGCATCCAGCAGAACATACTCGATCTTTGTATACTTGCCTACCTGTGCATTTGCCGTCGTAATCGACAGCTCTACCGGCTTGCCTACGCTGGCTGTAAATTCTTTGTCATATCCTGCACAGGAAACGGTATACTTCCTGCCGTCTATAAAATTGGTAGCCGTCGTTATGTATGCCGTCTTGCCGTCTTCCGAATATTTGACCTTTTTCACAAGCACTGTCGCTTCGCCGGATTTAATTGAAAAATCCGACTCCTTGTACTGAGAAGCAACCGGCGAATTAAACGTGACATAAACACCGTCCGCAGCTGTCTGATTGACGTTTTCTACAAAGCTGCCTACGGTAGCCTGCACAGATTTCGTGCACAGCGGCTGTCCTGTCGGCGTATTTCTGGCAAGCGCCGTAATCGTAAAGTCCCCGGACTTTGTCGGCGTCCATAAGCCGGTTTCCGAAATCTCGGAGGAACAGTCGGTGCCTGCCGCATCCTTTACCTGCCAGTAAATCTTGCTGGTCGTATTGGCAGGCGTCATCGAAGCGCGGAACTGGTACTGCTGCCCTGCCGTAATATGCTTTAAGTCCGATATGCCGGATGTATCGATCTCAATCGTCTTTGCCTTGCTCTGGAGCTTTCCTGCAAATGTCAGCTTGTCCACAAGCTCGTTTTTGGCAGTATAGACTTTTACCGTAATGCGTATCCGCTCCCCTGCCGCAAAAGCCATCTCGCCCCTGCTGTTGATCGTAAGACGGTTTGTCACCTTAGATGCCTTTGCCGTAATCTTTTTGACATCAAATGACGCATAATCTTTGCCTTTGCCCGTAATGCTCCATTTGAGTATGTATCCCTTTTTTACGTTTTTAACCGTAATATCATAAAGACCCGCATTGGCACGGTTTTCATAAAATACCGAGTAGGTCTTTTTAAATGCCGGTACTGCTTCTGCCTGTGCGCTTATCGGCAGGCATAGGAATACGAGAACAACTGCAAGAAATAATGCAAGCTCTCTTTTAATCTGCTTACTCATAATGCTCCTCCTTACATCCTACTAACAATCATTTGTCTATTTTACCATCTTTTTACAGAACTGACAAGCAGCGGAGAGATTATTTATAGATTATTTATCAGTGATTTTCCCGTCTTCCACGCGAAATATTTTATCGCATTCCTCGATCGTACTAAGCCTGTGCGCAATGATTACAAGCGTCTTCCTGCCGTGCAGGCTGTTAATGGATTCCATAATCGCAGCCTCCGTCTCATTGTCAAGCGCCGAGGTCGCCTCGTCGAGTATGACCAGCTCCGGATCAGTATACAGTGCCCTGGCAATGCCGATCCTCTGGCGCTGCCCTCCTGAGAGGCGCACGCCCCGCTCTCCGATTTTGGTTTCGATCCCGTCGGGAAGGCTGTCGATAAACGGCCCAAGCTGTGCCTCTTTAACCGCCTCCCATACCTTTGCATCATCGATTTCCTCGGCGCGCAGTCCGAAAGCGACATTTGCCCGGATCGTATCGTCAAGCATATAGATCGTCTGCGGAATATAGCTCAGATGCGACAGCCAGCCGGAATAGTCGCTGCGTATGTCCCGTCCGTCCGTAAGTACGCTGCCGGACTGCGGCTTTAACAGGCCGAGCAGGATATCGACGGCTGTTGTCTTGCCGGAGCCGGAGGCACCTACGATCCCGACGGATGCACCCGCCGGTATCACCATATCCGCGTCGTCTAATACATCGGTTTCGGCATTCGGATAGCGGAAATGGATATGCGACAGCTCAAACTGCTTTTCATATGTAAGCTGCTCACCCCGTTTCTCGGCTTCTTCCTGCCTGCGCAGCTCGTCCTGCTGCTCTTTTTGTTTCTGCTGTTCAAAATCTTTTGCCGCATTTAAATTTTTAATCAGGTTGTCGAGCATAGGCTCTTGAAATGCCGCCGAATTGACGGCACCGCTGATTCTCGTCGTACTGGGCAGAAGGCGCACCGCCGCAAATGCAAAGGCTGTCAGCTGCGGCATCAGCTTGTCTAAGCTCTGTCCCATAGACAGCAGGCCCATAATGACTGCCAGTACCGAAGCAACGCTGACTGCTTCGATTAAAAGGCGCGGCAGCAGCGTGACAACGCTGTTTATTTTTTCTGCATCAATCGCCTGCCTGCCGTAAACCGCATATTCATCGATAAAGTACTCTTCCTTATGGCTGACCTTGACATCCTTGATTCCATTGAGCGACTGCAGCAGCCATTTATTTGCCAGAGAAGTATTTTTCATAAATTTCTGGCTGGCCCTGCGCAGCACCGGCTTGACCGCCTTAAACATCAGCACCATAATAATGCCCAGCACCAGGCCGATCAGTGCCGCCATAGACGGATCTAGTATAAATATAATCGTAATCAGCGCAGCGCTTACAACGACCTCGGTAAAAAAATTCAGTACTGTCGTAAGCAGGTTAAAAGCATTTATGGTATCGGTATTGATGATACGCATAATCTCCCCGGTCGTCGCATTCAGATAAAATTCATACGGCCGGTACATATAGACCTCCAGCAGCCGGCGCTGCACTAAAAAGCGGTTATTGCATACAAACCGGTACTGCAGGAAATATTCCAGGAATAAAAAGGCATTTTTAAAAATATATATAAATATAAGCGCTCCAAGCAGCAGCATCATAACTTCATAGTAGGTGCTGATCCGGAATATACTGCAGAGTGTCTGTACATAAGATTTCTCCATAAAATTTTTATCCATTACCGCTGTCATAAGCGGGAGCACCATCGATACCCCAAGCATTTCCAAAATACCGCCGATTACCATTAAAAAGCCGAGCAGCAGTATTCTCATCTGCTGCTCGTGCGTCATAATGCTGCGAAATTTCTTAACAATTCGAATCATATCCTTACTCCTTACCCTGAATAGAATACGTAGGTACAATGCGCTGTACATACTGCCTGATATCATCCGGCTCAGTTACAACATAGTCACGCAGCTCCTCCAGGTGCTTTAAAAATTCGTCCTCGTCAAACTGGATCGGCTTGCCGATATGAATCAGCCTGTTTGCCGTATCCTGCATGCCTTCTTCTTCCATCAGCATCTCTTCGTACAGTTTTTCGCCGGGACGCAGGCCGGAAAATACAATGCGTATATCCTCTCCCGGCTTATGCCCGGAAAGCAGGATCAGGTTTTTTGCCAGATCTAAAATACGCACCGGCTCGCCCATATCCAGTATAAAGATCTCGCCGCCCTTTGCATATGCACCTGCCTGCAGCACTAAAGAAACCGCCTCTGGAATTGTCATAAAATACCGTATAATATCGGGGTGCGTAACAGTCACCGGGCCGCCTGCCGCGATCTGCTTTTTAAAAAGCGGAATGACGCTGCCGTTGCTGCCGATGACATTTCCAAACCGCACGGCTACATATTCCGTACTGGACCGGTTGTTATAAGTCTGTATGATCATCTCGCAGATCCTCTTGGAGGCACCCATAATATTCGTAGGATTTACAGCCTTGTCCGTCGAGATCATCACAAACCTGCGGACGTGGTACTTATCTGCCGCCTGCACGACCTTCCAGGTACCGAGCACATTATTTTTTATCGCCTCATTCGGGCTGTCTTCCATAAGCGGCACATGCTTATGCGCTGCCGCATGATAGACAATCTTTGGACGGTAGGCTGCAAAGATCTCGTCCATGCGCTTTGTATTGCGCACAGAAGCAATGAGCGTCACAAGATTTAGGTTTTCATACTTCTGCAGCAGCTCCTGCTGGATATCATATGCCGAGTTTTCGTAAATATCTACGATAATAAGCTGTTTTGGATTATGGGACGCAATCTGGCGGCACAGCTCGCTGCCGATCGAACCTCCTCCTCCAGTCACCATAACTACCTGCCCGGATACATATCCCATGATCGAATCCAGATCTACTTCGACCGGATCACGTCCCAGCAGGTCGTTGACATCCACATGCTTGAGCTTTGTCACACTGACATCGCCATTTACCAGCTGGTACATGCCCGGCAGGCGCTTTAGGTCGCACCCTGTATCCTTACAGATCTCAAGCAGCTCCCTCATCTTTTTGGCAGGTGCGGATGGTATCGCGATAATGATCTCATGCACATGCAGTATTTCTACCAGATCCGGTATCATATGCCGGCCTCCGTACACCTTTATGCCGTGGATATAGCTGCCTCTTTTCATCACATCATCATCTACCGCGCCTACAATATGCATATTGATATATTTACTGTCCACGATTTCTTTAATCAGGGAATCGCCTGCACTGCCTGCACCTACGATCAGCACATTTTTATGCTCATCCTTCTGCCCTGTAAGCATTCCTTTTGCCATGCGCAGCAGCCGGTACGAATACCTGCCGACCACTGTTAAAATCAGCAGAAAAATACCGTAGAAAAAATAAAAGCTACGCGGCATAGGGTAAACGCTTTTTCCGCCGTGCCCTACCAGCACATATACCGTCAGCACGAGCGTATCTACAAAGCACGCACAGCTGATATACATAAGCTCGACCGTACCTGCATAAGACCAAAGACTCGAATACAGCCGGAATATGGCAAAACTGATTAATGTGATAACCGAGGCGACCCAGAAAATGCGCAGCCCCATATTCAAATACTCCGGCGGTATCCAGTCCAAATGAAAATCAAACCTTGAAAGCAGCGCCAGAAGGCACGAGGCCAGCACTGCACATACATCATAGCATACAAGGAAAAATCTGCGTATCAATAGCTTCATGTTTTTCATTCGTTCATTCTCCGTTACTATTTACTTCCAAGTTTCTATAAAAATTCATCTGCCGTGTTCTGTCAGCCTTACGCTTTCTTCCAGATCATGGATACGGTAATCTCCCTTTGGATATTCACTCAGTGACAGATCATAGCTGAAGTTGCCGAATGCCTTTCCCGCCAGTGTGCCGATACGGCCCGGCACTGCCCCTGCCAGATGGACAAACGGTGCCAGTGCCTTTGACAGAAAGATCTTACGCCCTTTTGCACGCGCAATCAGCTGCACAAGCGTAGAAGTGTCCGCATAGCTGCCGTTCTGCGGAAAAAATATGCCGGCCTCTTCATTTTCGATCATCAGCCGTATAAACTCACACAGATTCTCAATATGCAGCACGGAGCGCTCGTTTTTTACAAGCGGAAATACCGGCGTCATGCCCGCCAGCTCTGCCAGTATCCTGTAGTTTCCTTTGCTGCCCCTGCCGTAAATCATCGGAAGGCGCAGCACGCATACTTTAAAACGGTCTGTGCCCAGCGCCCGTACTCCCCGGTCTCCCTGCCATTTGCTGTTTCCGTAAAAGTTCGCCGGCTGCGGCCTTGTCCGTGCAGTAATCCTGTGATAATCGCCCTGCGCTGTACCACCTTCGCCGTATATAATAATGCTGCTTAAATAAATAAACTGCTTTACGCCGGATTCCCTTGCTTTTTTGGCAGCATCCACTGCAAGGTCACGGTTTATTTCATAGTATAGCTGTTTTTCTTCATTTGATACCTTGCCTGTATCTGCATGTGCAATGCCTGCTGCATGTAAAACAGTGTCATAAATGGAAAAATCATGCGCTTTCCAGCCATCTCCATGCATATTCAGCTGCGTAATTTCATAATGCCCGCCAAATGCAGACAGCCAGCCGCTGACAGCTGTTCCGATATAGCTCCCTGCTCCGGTAATCAATATTTTTTTGCGGGCAGCAGGCAGGCAGTCTTTTACCTGTTCGTATACGCCCAGAGCAGCTGCCGGTATTTCATGCCCGGCCGCGGCTGCTGTTTTTTCATGGCTCCCGGCCGCGGCTGCTGTTTTTCCATGGCTCCCGGCCGCGGCTGCTGTTTTTTCATGGCTCCCGGCCGCAGCCGCTGCATTTTTCCGATTCCTGCCTTCAGCCGATGCATTTTTCTTCATCTGCCCTGTGCCGCCTTCTACGACACCGACATGCCCTGCTACGGCAGTGACCGTGCCTATCACGCATTTTAAATCCATCCACGGCCCGTACTGCCTGATATATTCTCCGTCCAGTGCTGCCTTTACGGGTATTTCAAGCTCATCCCTGCCGTTGATCTGCGCCCATCCGGTCAGTCCCGGCAGCACGTCGTTGGCACCATATTTTTCACGCTCGTTAATCAGGTCGTACTGATTCCACAGAGCCGGCCTCGGCCCTACGATGCTCATGTCCCCGCGCAGGATATTCCACAGCTGCGGCAGCTCATCCAGACTGTACCTGCGCAGGAATGCACCTGTTTTTGTCACCATGGCCTCTGGATTTTTTAACAAATGCGTCGGCATGTCCTTCGGCGTATCTGCATACATTGTACGAAATTTATAGATTTCAAAATGGCTTTTATGGATGCCGATCCTCTTCTGCTTAAATATAACCGGCCCTTTGGAATCCAGCTTGATCAATGCACTGATGCCGAGCAGGATGGGCGACAGAAACAATAACGCAGTGCCGGACAATACAACATCGGCAATGCGCTTCACCTTTGCGTAACGTTTGTGTTTATATAGAGCTGTCTTTCTTTTCTTCATATGGCTGCTATCCTCCGTAAACGGTTAAATTATCAATGCCTGCGAAAAGCACTTGTATCATTTTATCATATTACAGAAAGGTTGCAAATATGCTTCTTGCTGATTTTTTCATTCTTTGTGCAGACAGCAGCAGACGGCTTGTCCCTTTTTAGGAACAAACCGCCGCTTTAATTAGTCATTTGTTCAATATAATTTTCATTTCATCTGATTTAATTCCATTTGATTTCATTTCATCTGATTTAATATCATTTGATTTAGTTTCATCTGATTTCATCTGATTTCATTTGATTTAATATCATCTAATAATAATACGACTATATATGGCTGAAAATATTGTACATGCAATATTGTAAAGCCATAAGATAACAGCATGACAGCCCTATGCGAGTCCCTTCAAATCAAAATATACCCGGCTGCTGACAGTCTCATCCAGCGCAGCAATCTGTGCTTTTGCTTCATCTGCCTGCTCATGGTGCGTTACAACTATGCACACCTCTTTTGCTCCTTCGTACTTTCTCCTGCGCAGGAACGGTACTTTATGCCATTCCTCTGCATACGGAATCCTCTTTTGAATCATAGCATTCATCACTTTTGATTTGATTTCTGCATCTGCGACAGCGCATAATGCAATATCACGTTCTGCTCTCATATCTATAGATGCCCCCTAATTAAATCCTACCACTTTCTGCGCAATCTTATATGCCGCAATGGATATTCTTCTGCCGCCTCTGCCCGGAAGGTTCATCGTATTACCCATAATTCCATTCCGCAGCCGGTGGAACAGCCGGATGTCTGCCCGCTTGATATAGCGCCACAGCTCCCGCTTTTTTTCCAGGTTCTCATTTGTCCCGGACCGGATCAGCAGGATCGTAGATATTACGGTAATAATTTCCAGATAATTAAACATATATTTTCTCTGCTTCTTATTCGGAATCTTCCACAGGTCATAAGCGTCTATCATCATTTTATTTACTTTGATCTGCTGGTCAATACGCCGGATCATGACTTCCTCATTTACAGACTGGTCGTCCCTGCCTATAAAATAACGGTAAAAATCCACATCCAGATAATACATTGTCTTTACATGCGGAAGAGGTACATATACATATAAGTTATCTACATAAAAGGTGTGCGCCGGCAGCTTTAATCCACAGTCGCGCAGCAGCTTTGTACGGTATATCACCGAGTGCATAAGCAGATACTGCCCTTTGCGCATATGGCGCACATCACTCCAGGTAAACATCTTATCCTGTACCAGCGCCGAAGTATATTTCATGACCTTTTTATGCCTTGCGCCTTCTTTTTCATAGACAAAATTGGAAATCAGCATATCCAGCGTAGTTTCAGAACCGGCTATTTCTTTTAATGTCCGCAGTATTTTTTCGTATGCCTGCTGATCTACCCAGTCATCACTATCTACCACTTTAAAAAATAAACCCCCGGCCTCCCTGATGCCTGTATTGACTGCCTCGCCATGCCCGCCGTTTTCCTGATGGACGGCGCGGACAATTCCCGGATATTTTCGTTCATATGCATCTGCAATCTCCGGCGTCATATCCTGTGAACCGTCGTCCACGACAATGATCTCTACATCATCCCCTCCCGGCAGCAGAGACTGGATGCAGCGTTCCATATAATCCTGTGAATTGTAGCATGGGATTGCAATTGTTAATAACTTCATGTTTTTTCTCCTTCGGCTAACCGATCAGCTCATCTGCAAGCACCAGCGCCTTTTTTACCATGGCATCAATATTATAGTATTTATATTCTGCCAGTCTTCCAAGCAGGTGCATATTCGACAGCCCCATGGCCAGTCTTTTGTATTTTTCATATAAAGCCTCATTTTCCGGATTCATGATTGCATAATATGGTATCTCGCCATCAGCACCGGTATAAGCAAACGGATATTCTCTTACTATAGTAGTTCCATCAGCGTCTTTCTGCCTCGTTAAATACTTAAACTCTGTAATCCTTGTAAAGTCCTCGCTGACTGTATAATTGACTACACTGTGCCCGTCTTGAAAATCATCCTGTGCCAGATGCTCAAAATCAAAGCGCAGTGACCGATACGGCAGCCTGCCGTACCTGCAGCCAAACAGCTCATCCAACTCCCCGGTATATACTACATCTCCCTCAAACTTCTTCCCCTCAAAGCGTATTTCATGCGCGCCGAGCTGCAGCAGCTCTCTTGCGTCTGCGCCGGTTCTGACTGTAACATTCTCATGATCCAGCATACGCGCAAACATCTGCGTAAAGCTGTCTGCCGGCACGCCCTGATATTTGTCTTGAAAGTAGCGGTTGTCATAAGAAATCAGCACCGGCACCCTGCCTGTCACCTGCGGGCTTATTTCCTCCGGCGTCTGCCCCCACTGCTTCATCGTATATTTTAAAAATACATTCTCATACACATACTGTGCAATATCCTGAATCTGCGGATCTTTATTTTCTCGCAGCTTCATAATCGGCACCCTGTTTCCCAGACCATAGGCCTCGACCAGCTTTTTCTCTAATTCGTCCGCCTGCTCCTTATCGTAGATCATATGCAGCGTGTTTAGATTAAACGGAACCGGGATCAGCCTGCCGCCGATATTCGCAACGACCTGATGCCCCTGTTCATACAGCGTCCATTCCGTAAATCTGGACAAATAATCAAAAACCTCTTCCATACTCGTATGGAAAATATGAGGCCCGTACACATGTACCAAAATTCCATACGCATCCGGACTGTCATAACAGTTACCGCCTATATGGTCTCGTCTTTCGATTACTAAAACCCTGCGGTTTCCCTTTTCCGCAAGCTGTCTGGCAGTGACACTTCCGGCAATGCCCGCTCCTATTACGATACTGTCATACATCTTTCTCTCTCCCTATATTGCATTTTACCATTCAAAGATGATTATACACGTTTTTTCGTAAAATTCCAGTAATTTTCACAAGAATATCAAATTCTGCGCCGAAATCCGGCGGTTCTAAAAAGTTCATATTTTATTTACAATATCCTCATTTCTTTCACACACGGATTTCACAAATTACCTTTATGATAATCACAGTTGATACAACACATCAATCACTAATTAATAATCATTTTCATATTTTAAACGCAGTTTTTCACCGTAACCCAAAACCTGCGTTACCCTGCCGGATACGGCAGGGTTCCTCCCAGAGCTAATTACTTATTTTCTTTTTCATATAAAGCCGGTGTCCCCTAGCACCGGCTTCCCCTTGCATCATTCTATAATCTGCGGCATCACAATCTTCCCTGAAAAGCCCTGACATATTTCATATATCTTGCAAATGCAGACGGCACCGCATATTTTTCCTCTAGCAGCTCTGCTCCTGCAAAAACATAGCCGGATTTGTGCACCGGCTCCTCCTGCTGGGCAATGCGTACCAGATATCCTGTCATATGCCATTCGATATGCGAAAAAATATGCTTTGCCTGATCTAACGGCTCTATTTTAAGCGGCATAAGCCTGAGCCCTGTTACATATGCGTCTACTTCTTCTGACGTTTTATGTCCTGCTATATTAGGAAATTCATACATGCCGGCCAGCAGTCCTTTTGACGGGCGGCGGTGGAGCAGGATCTTTTTTCCATCCTGTATTAACAGCACTGTCTTTTCTTCGATTTTCCTGGGCTTTGCCCTGCTTTTGTGCGGCAGCCGGCTGCTGCTGCCGTGTGCACATGCCAGACAGTATGGCTGCCAGGGACACTGCGTGCACTTAGGCTCCCCGTTCGGCACACATACTGTCGCACCAAGCTCCATCATCGCCTGTGTGAATGCTCCTGCCTGCGTTTTGGGAATTGCCGGGGCGAGCAGCCGCTCTACTTCGTTTTTTACAGACTGCTTCATAATATCAGAATCGTCCTCTGATACACGCATAAGTATACGCAGCACATTTCCATCCACCGCGGGCACCGGAATGCCGTATGCAATGGAGGCGATTGCGCCTGCAGTATAATGCCCGATGCCTTTTAATCCGCACAGTGCCTCATAATCTGCGGGAAGATTTCCCCCGTATTCCTGCATGACTGTGCGTGCGGCTGCCTGCATGTTGCGCACACGGTTATAATAGCCCAGCCCTTCCCACAGCTTGAGCAGCCGCTCTTCGCCGCAGCCTGCCAGAGCACCGATATCCGGCAGCTGCCCTACAAACCGCTCAAAGTACGGCTTGACCGCCTCTACCCTCGTCTGCTGGAGCATGATTTCAGATACCCATACACGGTATGGCGAGGGATTTTCCCTCCATGGTAAAACCCTTGCATGATGGGCATACCATTTCAGCAAGGGTTCAACTAATTGTTCGATTGGATAATTGTTCAGCATGATTCACGCCTCTATCTGAGTATACCAGCTACACCTTTGGAAGAAGGCCCTTTTACTTTTATCTTATTCTGGATATAGCCATACTTAACTACATAATAGTATGTCGTGCCTTTTTTCGCAGCCGTATCCTGATAACTCGTCGTCTTCATATTTTTGATTGTTTTAATGCGTACATAGGATTTTCCGCCTTTTTCCTTGCGGTAAATATATACGCGGTTTGCTTTTGCATACTTTTTCCAAGCCAGCGTATTTGCCTTTGTGCTGCATTTGATCGTCACTACAGGCTTTTTGTCCTTGACTGCCAGCAGCTGCACAATCAGGTTCTTTGTCTGGTCGCCTGCAATCCCGTCTGCCAGAATGCCGCAGTCTTTCTGAAAGTTCTTTACCTGGCGCGTCGTCTTACTTGTCCATACTCCGTCAATATCCATCTGCTCGCCTGCCAGCTCCATAATCGAAGCCTGCAGCCACTGAATGTGCTCCTGTTTCATATTTTTGCCTGCATAAAGCGCTCCAGTCGGCAGCTGATAGTCGGACGGGTCCGTGGAATATACGGTTACGGATATGGAAAGCTCTGCGGCCTCATAGGTATCCGTCTCTGCCTGGCTTGCCGTGATTTTTGTTTCACCTGCACCTATGACCGTCACCTGTCCGCTGTTGCTGACGACTGCAACCGATTTGTCCAGAGAATGGTACAGTACCGGAGACTGCGCATGGCTGCTTGTAACATTCAGCTTAAACGGTACACTCGTATCGTTGACTGCATAACTGGTTTTTGATGCGTGCAGTACTGCCTGCTTTTTCGGCTCTTCTGGTTTTGGATCTGGTTTTGGATCTGGGTTTGGGTTCGGGGTCGGGTCTGGGTCTGACGGATCTAAGCCTGGATTTATACCCGGATTATTCGTATCAGTGCCCGGGTTCGTGCCCGGATTATTCGTATCGGTGCCTGGGTTTGTGCCCGGATTTACAGCCTCGCTTTTAAATACCGCTTTGATCAGTGCCACAATCGTATCTTTGCCCGCATATCCATCAGCCGTCATTCCTTTTGCAGCCTGAAATCTTGCGACAGCTGCCTTTGTAGCATCGTCATACCGGCCTGTCACCGAAAGCCCCGCCTCGAGGCATTGATTTAGTGCACGCTGTATCCATGCAGCCCCGCTGCCCTGCGCTGTCTCATAATCACTTGGTATGTAAGAATCCGTCGGAGCACAATATGCCCACGAAAGCCCTGCTGCATATTTATAGGTAGAAAACCGCCTGCTCTGGTATGCACTATAGCCCATAACAGAATCGCAGATGGCTGCTTCGTGCAGCTCATTCAGCGTAACCGCCGCATAGCTTCCTGCCACCTTGGAGGCTGAGGTAGCTACCCGTCCAGAAGCCCCGGAGCCTCCCTGATTTGTCAGGTCGGCAAAATAAATCAGTGCCGGTTCATTTGTAATGCCAAGCCTTAATGCCTGCTCTATGTAGCTGGTGATATCTTTTACTGCCAGCTCATCCTGTGCCTTTTTGCTCTCATCTGTCGCAAGCAGCTTTTTTACGGCTGTGGTTTCTGCCGATGTAAGCGTTCTGTTTCCCCACTTAGATGTATCTGAGGTCGTTGATATTTCCTGATACAGTGCATTTCCTAAAAGCTCCTTTGCCTGCCTGCTGTCTGCGCTGACAATCGTCCTTAGCAGAGAAAGCGCCCTCCATCCGTGCCACTGCAGCTTGCCGACCGATACTGCTCCGTTGTCATTTGCATTGACAGATTTGTAGCTGCCCTCATTGTTATATAAAATCTCTGCTGCCGCAGCCACGACCGTATCGATCTGTGACTGTGCAGCCCTGGCGGGATACAGAGGCAGCAGCAGTGCCAGAATCAGCACATAGGCCGCAGCGGATTTCCATATATGTATATGCACTTTACACGCTTTTTGTCCTAAAACGGCATTCTTTTTAGATTTCATCTTGTATATCCTTCCTTTTTCCAGTATTTTCTTTCAAAGGTCTTGTAAGCCTGTATTTCAATGAAATACATTAGAACCAGACTCTACGTTATATAGGTACGCGTTTTTCGCCAAAAATACTGGTATATTCGCGCATTTTTATTGACATATCTTTAACAAAGTTATAAATTATAATTATGGCAGCATCAATACATATTTTTAGGAGGATTCTAACAATGAACAATTTAAAACTCGAAGTTGAAAATCAGATTGCCGTTCTTACCATTTCCAGGCCGGCAGCAATGAACGCATTAAACAGTGAAACACTTGACGAACTGAATACAGTGCTGACAGAGATCGAAGCCAGAGATGATGTAAAGGTCGTAATTTTAACAGGCGGCCCGGATAAAAAAGGCAACGAATTCAAATCCTTTGTTGCAGGTGCAGACATTGCAGAAATGGTTAACTTTTCCGCAGCACAGGCACGCGCATTCGGCATGAAGGCTTCTGTTCCATTTTTCAAATTAATGAATATGCGCCAGGTGACAATTGCAGCTGTAAACGGCTTTGCACTCGGCGGCGGATGTGAAATCTGCATGGCATGTGATATCCGCATTGCTTCTGACAACGCTATTTTCGGACAGCCTGAATGCGGCCTCGGCATTATTCCGGGATTCGGCGGCACACAGAGACTTGCCCGCTTAGTAGGCATGGGACGTGCCAAAGAGCTGATTTTTACATGCGACAATATCAAGGCAGACGAAGCTTACCGCATCGGCCTTGTAAATAAGGTAGTTTCCACCGAAGAATTAATGCCGGCTGCAAAAGCAATGGCTGAAAAAATCGTATCCAAAGGCAGCTATGCCGTATCTATCGCTAAGGCAGCGATCAACAACGGCTATGATATGGATATCAAAAACGCTGTTGAAATGGAGGCAAACCTGTTCGGCGTAACATGCTCTACACATGACAAGCAGGAAGGCATGTCTGCATTCTTAGAGAAACGTGCAGCAGATCTGACTGATTTCTAAACCAGGCCGAATGCATGCAGGCATAGTCCTGCTTAAACTATTAAAAAAGCTGTCGCGTTAAGCATAATATATACAATAAGCATCATTGTACATATTCCGCTTAGCGCGACAGCCTGTTTTTTCTGAAAATCATATGGCTTCATTTTAATTTACAAACACTGCCCGGCCGGGTCAGAGCTTCTGCAGTATTTCGAGTGCATCCTTTTTCAATACGCATGTTCCGTGTTCTGCAAGATAGGCAGCTTTGTGCATATCCGCAGAAGCATCTTCCATAAATTCTACCGAAGCGCTGATGACCCTGCAGATTTCCTTATCTCCCAGCCCGTTTCGTTCTATCATCAGATAATATTTGTCCGAACCATGCTCCTGCAGGCGGAAAACGCTGCTGACCACCGGCTCTTCCAATACAATCGACTTCGCATACGTAATGATCTGATCCATATTTTGAAATGCTAATATGTACAGTTTCTTATCGAAACCTTCTACCAGTGTATCCTGGTCTTCCGGCGGGACATCCTCTTCCGGCTCCTCCTCGTATTTCCTTCCAAGGCCCGAGAGACTGTCAACCGCAGATTTTAGATTCTGCAGGATATTTAATATGTTGCTGTCCGGTCTCTCGGAAAATGTCAGCGCCAGCAGATGCTCCGGCAGCACTGCAACCTGCACGGATAACGGCCCTCCCTGAACCTTAAATCCGACCTCATCTTCTGCCATAGACACGATCTTGCGCAGAAATTCTTCGGTCTTGCCATCATTTTGCAGGAAATCATCCATCTGAAGGCCGTTTTCATTTAACTCTGTCTCAGATACGATGCAGCGGACCGTATCCATATTAATCCTTTTAAATCTCATTCTCCATCACCCTATTATTTCACGCATACTCTGATTAAGGACGGTGCCATGCGGCACGTCCTCTTATTATCGTGCTATCATGATTAGTATACAACACTTAGCTTCTATTGTCTATTGGATTCTGCTGGCATGTAGATAAAAAATTGTCTTTATATGTTACTGTTCACTCAGGACTCTGCATTCACTGCAAAGTCCGTAAATAACCTTTATATTACAGTTATTTCCCTTTTTGCATAAAAATACGTGCTAAAATAAATGACGGATGCAATAATTACAATCATCGGCCCTGTGGCCACATTTGTAAAATACGAAATAAACAGCCCGAATATCCCGGAAAACATAGAAAATATAACGGAAAAGAAATGATATTCCCGCAGGTTCTCTGAAATATTCCTGCTCGAGGCAGCAGGCAGGATCAGCAGTGCATTGATAATCAGTATGCCTACCCATTTGATGGATACCATAACGATCACGGCCGTCAGCACCGCAAACAGATTTTCCATCAGCCTGACCGGGATATGCCTGCTTTTTGCCAGGGTGCGGTGTATGCTGACAGCATGCAGCCTGTTATAGCAGCATACCCAGAAAACCAGCGTCAATAGAAAAATTACTGCCAGATACAAAATCTCTGTTTTCGATATGCTCAGCACATCTCCGACCAGAAGCCCTGCATACTGGCTGAAATTGCCGCCTTTTGACAATACTGCCAGCCCGACTGCTATGCTGCAGCTGGAAAATACAGAGATGACCGTATCATTTGCGGCTATGCCGGTGCTCCCCAGCTTATTTAAAAGCAGTGCGAACAGGACGGCAAAAAGCAGCATTGACAGATTTGTATCCGAGCATCCGAGCACAACGCCGACTGCAATCCCTGTCCATGCAGAATGTCCGAGTGCGTCTGAAAAAAAAGCCATTTTGCGTTCTACAATCATAGTTCCTAAAACTCCAAACAGCGGCGTAATAATTACTATCGCCATAAGTGCATTGATCATAAATCCATACTGCAGCCATTCGGTTAAAAATCCGCTCATAGCTCCACCTCCGTCCCGCCAAAGACATGCTTAAATTCGCTGCTTTGATACACTTCCTTTACCGTTCCCTGTTTTAATATGCTTTTATCCAGCAATACGACCCAGTCTGCATATTTTGCAACATAATCAAGATCATGTGAAATAAGTATGACTGCCAGATCAAAGCTGCGCTTTAAATAGTCGATCAGCTGGTAAAAAATCTCGATTCCATTCTGATCAATGCCGGATACCGGCTCGTCTAACAGCAGCAGGTTCGGCTCATCCATAACTGCCAGTGACAGCAGCACACGCTGCATCTCGCCGCCGGAAAGATTGCACACCTGCTTGTCAATCAGATGATCCGCCTCAAATACCCGCAGGCTCGCCTTGATCTCTTCATATATACGCTTCTTTTTTGCCAGAAATACCGGAAAACGCGACTGAAAGCCGGCGATCAGGTCATATACGCTGACCGGCGTATGTTTTTCAAAGCTGATATTCTGCGGGACATATCCGATCTTGAGCGTCTGCATCCTGCCGTCCTCCCGGTCTTTAAATTCGATCGTGCCTGTATGCGGCAGGTCTCCTAAAACAGCCTTTATAAGCGTAGATTTCCCCGCACCGTTTTTGCCGATCACGGCATTTAAAGTGCCGCAGTGAATATGGAGGTTTATGTCTGTTAATATTTCCTGACTGCCGATTGTCACGCCCAGATGATTGATTTTAATGCAGTGCAGGCCGCATGGCCGTATAATTTTACGCATATAGCTCCTCCTGATACGTACGGTCTGATTTAAATACCTGGAGCGTGTTTAAAAAATCATGTCCTGCGGGTACATCTCATGGAAAGCATTTTTCAAACACTCTCTAAAGCCTCCTCCAGCTTTTCCAGATTTTCTTCCATTGCATTTAGATAGCTGTCCGCAGTGTAATCTCCGCGGACGCATGTGTCAAGATAGACTGCCTTGACTGTTTCTTCTTTTTGTATAGATTCGCACATGCGCTTTCCATACCTTTCCTCTGCCAATATAAGATCCGCATGATCTTCCCGGATATGCCTTAAAAGATCCGCAGCCTCACCGGCGCTGACCTGGCGCTCTTCATCTAAGTCTAATACTGCCGACACTCTAAATCCACAGTCCCTTGCAATGTAATCAAAGGCTTCGTGAAAAATCACAATACTGCGCCCGCGGTGTGCCGCTGCCAGTTCCTGCTGCCGCTGCCTGAGCGTGTCCAGCCTGGACAGGTATTCCTGGCAGTTTTTCTCATAATACTCCTCATGCACTGCATTCTGTCCGGACAGGCCCTGCGCAATCGTGCTTACCTGTGTCATATAATCCGGTATGCTCATCCATGCATGCGCATTATCTTCAATCAGCTGAACGTCTGCACTGGCCTCTATAATCGTAAGCGCCGGATACTGTGCCGCGACGTCTGCCAGAAAGCTTTCTATGCCGCCGCCATTTACAATAAATACATCTGCGGATGAGAGCTTTACCATATCCTGTGTTGTCAGCTGATAGTCATGCAGGCATCCGGTCTGCGGCTCGCTCAGGTTTTCTAATGTCACGCCGTCACAGTCTCCTATTATATTTTTTGCCGCAATATACATCGGGTAAAAAGAAGTGACGACACGAAACTGCCTAGCTCCGCTGCTATGCATATGTTTTGTGCTGCGCTGCTCATGCCTTACATACAGGCCGGTTAACAGGGTGCCTGCAAACATTATGGCACAGAGCATGACAGCCGTAAATATATATTTATTTTTCATGTTTTCCTCACTATATGGCCTGCCGGCTGTCTTTTTCGCTGTTTATATGAGTTTTCTGATTTTTAATTTATTTTTTCTGACTTTTATCCTGCTTTGATCTTACCTTTTGTCTGGCTTTTTTGCCTTTTTCTGATTTTCTGCCGGACTTTATTTCAGTTTTTTCTGATTTTTCGCCGGACTTCTCTTCAATTCTTCCCGACTTTTTGCCAAACTTTTGATATCACTTTTGGCCGGGCTTTTCTTCTGATTTTCTTCTAGAGCGTGTTTGAAAAATGCTTTCTGTCAAATGTGCGTCACACTTCAAGCAT
>CAJUHV010000034.1 GCA_910586445.1 uncultured Eubacterium sp. | reverse complement strand
GTGAAGCACATCTCACGGAAAGCATTTTTCAAACACGCTCTAGAGCGTGTTTGAAGAAGCATTTGTAAGACACGCTTTAGAGTGTGTGAATGTTGAGTTGTTTTGTGAATTATGACTGAATAAAAACCCATGTCATTGTAAGGGGCCGTGGTGTGCCGGAATGATATGGGTTTTTATAGTAAGATGCTTAGAAACACGCTGGCTTTTATTATATTAATTTAAAACGGGTGGTTAAATGAAATTCATATTAGGCATTAAAAATTTTGGAAAAGTTAAATCTGCTGAAATAAGCATCGGTGGCTTTTCGGTTTTTGTCGGCAATAATAACAGCGGAAAAACTTATATCATGCAGCTGATTTATGGAATTTGTAATAATTTAACCAGGTACTTTTCAGATGATGATTTATGCAGCAGGTATCTGCAGCCGATTGATCAGCAGGCCGAGTCGGGAAGGGTTCGAATAGATGCAGGAAATATTGAACTGGCAGAGGCTTTTATAAATGCAGTGCTGGAGAAATACAAAGAAGAGATTGTATCGGATACGTTTTACAAGGAAATAGAGATTGGCAGCATTTATGTTCGACTGCTTATAGAAGAGGAAGAACGATTTGAATGGCTGGTTTGCCATAAGGGCGCTGGGAATGAACTATTCGATGAGCTGCAGTTTCGCTCGGCAGATTTCTTCAAGCCTGTGATAGAAACAATAATGAAAGAAGAAGTGTTAAAAGATCATAATGGCTGTATACTGAGCAAATTTCATGACTTAAACGGAATTGAAAAGCAGGAAGACCTAAGTGTTCATTTGCAATATAAACAGATAAGTTCCAAACTTGTGGCATCATTGGTTAACCGCATGGCAGATGATTATAAAGAACCATTATTTCTGCCCCCATCAAGGACAGGGCTTTTTATGCTGTATAAAGATTTTTTTGCAAACAAAGCAGATGAAGCAGTGGAGATGTTTGGGGCAGGAGTATTTAGAAAGGATTATAAAAAATCAAAGAATTTGGGAATTACCAAGCCGGTATACAGATTTCTGCGTTTTCTACAGACATTTCGCCCGCACGGCGAATCAGATCAAAACAGCGGCCTGATACATTTTCTCGAAGAGCATTTAATAGATGGCAAAATAGTGATCGATCAGGCAGACCAGCCTGTTTATCAGGCAGAGGGCACGCAGCAGGCACTTCCTTTATATTTAAGCTCTTCTATGGTAAACGAGCTGGCACCGATTCTATATGTACTGCAGAGTGATTATAAATATCTGATCTGGGATGAAATAGAAACAAGCCTCCACCCGCAGAAGCAGATGGAACTGGCTTGTCTACTAAGCCGGATGAGCAATGCCGGTTTTTCTATGATTGTGAGCACCCATAGTGATACGATGGCAGCAAAAATCAATAATTTGTGCCTGTTGTCCTTTTCGCGTCTGTTAAGGGGAAAAAGAGCCGAGATTCTGAAAAAGACAGGATTGGAAGAGGCAGATTTATTTAAAGAAAGGATACATGTCTATCAGTTTGAAAATGACGACAGCGGGCACAGCAGTGTCAGGGAGCTGGAATATGATGAAGTGACCGGATACCAGTTTTCATTATTTAATGATTCAGTTGAGCAGCTGTTAGAAGAAACGAGATTAATTTTGGAGTAATAAGAATAATGAAACGAGATTGATTGGGAGTAATAATATGGAGTTAAATGCACAGCTGATAAAATGCCGGGAAAGTCTGAAAAAGAATAAATTGTATCAGGTATCAAAGGAGGCACCGGTTGTTACCTGGCGGGAAGAGCATGCTGACAGTGAGCCGGAAATTGTGGATCTTGAATTTCGCGTGCCCAGAGAAGGAAATGCGTATGTGTCGTATGAATATCGAAATAAAGATATGCGCAAAAGCAAAGCAGCAGATATTTTATGTATTATAAAAGATGATTCAGATACATGTATTTATACGTATATATTTGACTGCAAGCGCACTATGACCGGTTATGATGAGACAAAATCAGTGGACAGCCTGCGCATGGATGTGGTAAAGCGCATAAAGGACTTTATTCTGCAGATACAAGACAGCATTATTCATAAAGACAGCCTGACGGGTCAGTATGTAAAATATGATCAATATGAAGAACAGGTCTATGCGGGAATTATAACAAGGGAATTTGACGAGGAGAAATTAAAACGTCTGGAAGAAAAAATGAGGGGCAGCGTGCGCAGCAGCCAGAATCTAGGCCTTGTGGGGAAAAAATATGATATTGCAGCAGCAGGAATCCGAAAGGATATTGAGATTGTCAGTAATTTTAGAAATAAGAAGGTAACACTTTTGAATATGGATTTGGAGCTGCAGGTGTATATACTGAATTACTGCGCCAAAAATCAGGGCTATTATGTCAAGATCAGCCTCGAAAGCTGCTGCTAAAACCAATCAGGTTTTCAGCAGTTTTTTTGTACGCTTTTCAATGAAATCCATCCCTTGTATTGAAAATGAGAACTGAATGTCTTATAATAATTAGGGTGCCAGAATGTGGGATGACGAAAGAAATAGGCAGATTCTGGCTGATAGAATGCAGTTTTTGGAATTTAGCAGGAGGGATTGGTTATGAGACGGAAAACTACGCATTTTTTAACGGCCAGTTTTGTTCTGGCGTCCATATTCTGTATGATTGTGTTTGTAGTCCAGACAATGTGGATGAATCAGATGGGGGCAGGAGCGATAAAAGAAATAGGTGTTATTTATATGTCAGGTATGAGTAAGCAGATTGCCGCACATTTTGGCACTACTATAGAGCTGCGGCTGTCGCAGGTAGAGTCACTGGTGGATGCTGTTTCACCGGCACGAAAAAGAGACTATTCGGCTATGCGCCTGGAGCTGGCATATTATGCCCGTTCCAAAGGATTTGAATATCTGGCATTTTATACGGACGAGGGAGATTTCCAAATTATATATGGCCCCAAAGTGGTGCCGGAAGTGCCGCAGGCACTGCACCGGTCTGTGATGGGAGGCAAGGATAATGTCAGTGCAGGGCAGGATGAGCATGGCGAACGGGTGGTATTGATCGGAGTTCCTGCTGCATATGACATCGGAGAGGGCAGAAAGAGTGCCGCGCTTGTGGCAGGGCTGCCTGCCGATTATCTTGATGATGCATTAGCTGTGAATGTTGACAGCAGCATGGTGGATTATTCCATTATACGCACAGACGGAACGGTAATCATGCAGAATGCAGATGTAGCAAAAAGTAATTATTTTGACAAGGCAGACTGGGAGGACGAATATGTGAGCCGGCTCAGGGAGTCGATGGAAAATGGAGAAGATTATTCCGGCGAGATCAAAGCGGATGGAAAGCGATGGAACCTATACTGTACGGCGCTGCCTGCTTCTGAGTGGCACCTGCTGCTGCACATGCCTTACAGTACGCTGGACCGGACTGTAGAGCGGCTGGCGAACAGGTGGTCTTTCTGCTCGGTGTCAGGCTGTATGCTGGTGCTGGGCGCTCTTTTATTGGTTTTTGCCGGATATTATCGTCTGACCAGAAAGCAGATGTATGAGCTGAATAAAGCATACCAGTCCGCGGAAAAAGAGCGCCATACGGCAGAGCGTGCAAGCAGGGCAAAGAGCGAGTTCCTTTCCAATATGAGCCATGATATCCGTACGCCGATGAACGGCATTATGGGAATGACCATGGTGGCAATGAATAGTCTGGACGATGCGGTACGGATACGGCTGTGCTTAAAACGCATCAGTGTATCCAGCCGTCATCTGCTGGGGCTGATTAATGATATGCTGGATATGGCAAAAATCGAAAATGGCGGTTTTTCCCTAAATATGGAGCCGCTGTCCCTGCGTGAGGTCATGCACAATATTATGACCGTAATCCAGCCGCAGGTGCAGGAGAAAAATCAGAAGTTTAATATTTATGTGCAGAATATCCAGTATGAAAACGTATGTACGGACAGGGTGCGCCTGAGCCAGATTTTATTGAATATTATAGGAAACTGCGTGAAATTTACGCCGAAAGACGGTATGATCCAGGTATTTTTGTCTGAAGAGCTGTCTCCCAGGGGCAATGCATACACCCGTTCCTGCCTGCATATCAAAGACAATGGAGTTGGGATGACGCAGGAATTTCAAGAAAAAATCTTTGAGGCATTTACAAGGGAAGACAATGAGCGCGTGGAAAAAAATGAGGGCGCAGGCATGGGCATGGCTATTACAAAATATATTGTGGATGCCATGGGCGGAATGATCCGTGTACAGAGCGAACCGGGAGCGGGGAGTGATTTTTACATAACGATTGATATGGAAAAAGTGCCGCAGCAGGATCAGGAGCTGCTGCTGCCGCAGAGAGATGTACTTGTTATTGATGACGACGAAATGAGCTGTCAGGCTGCAGAAAGTACATTGAGATCAATCGGCCTGCGTGCGGAATGCATGCAGGATATGGAGTCCGCTTTAAAGCGGCTCGAAGAGTGCCGCAGCAGTGGTGAAAGTCCGATTGTGCTGATAGACTGGGATATACAGGGACAGGACGGTATTCAAGAGGTGTCAAAAATACGCGGCCGTTTTGGGAAACAGCTGACGCTGATCCTGCTTTCAGATGGAGACTGGGATGAATTGGAGGAAAAGGCTGTGCAGGCGGGGGTCGATGGATTTGTGGCAAAGCCGCTGTTTCGTTCCGGCCTGTACTATGGACTGCGTACATTTGCAGAAACAAAGCCGCAGGAGCTGGAAAATACGCAGGAAGATGATATGGATTTTACAGGCAGGCGGATTCTGTTTGCAGAGGATAATGACCTGAACTGGGAAATCGGCGAGGCTATGCTTTCTGAACTGGGGCTCGAGCTGGACCGTGCAGAAAATGGAAAAATATGCCTGGAAAAATTTGAACAGTCGGATGCAGGGTGGTATGACCTGATCTTAATGGATCTTAGAATGCCGGTCATGACAGGGTATGAAGCCGCAGCTGCAATCCGAGCACTTACGCGGGACGATGCGGCAGAAATACCGATTATTGCGGTCAGTGCGGATGCATTTGAAGATGACAGGAAAAAAAGCGCTGCCTGCGGAATGAATGCACATACTGTAAAGCCGTATGATCTGATGGAACTCATCCAGCTGATGAACCAGCATATGCATAGATAAGCAGATGGCAGGCTGTGTCTGCTCAAAATCATCAGCGGAATGCATAAGTCTGTATCAGCGTATAAATCTATCGAGTATATTAGGGGGAATGAAATTTGAAAAAAAGAATATTGGCATGCATACTGTTTGCAGCTATAGTTTTATCTGCCTGCGGCAGCAGGGAAAACTTATCGCAGAAGGATCAGCTGCACAAAGATGACGGGCAGGAAACCGAGATTTCACTCTGGACATTTCCGGTGGGGAATTGGGGAAACCTGACGGCTGTTTCCGGACTGATTGCCAGCTTTCACATGGAGTATCCGCAAATCCATGTAAATGTGGAATGCTTGGATTACAACAGCGGGGACAAGAAAATACAAGAGGCAGTGTTGTCCGGCAGTGCGCCGGATATTGTATTTGAAGGCCCGGAGAGGCTTGTGGCAGGCTGGGGAGATCAGGGACTTTTAGTGGATCTATCAGATCTGTGGGATTCGCAGGCTGCTGCAGGGATTTATGAAAATGTCAAAAAAGCATGCCGGCACAGAAATGGGGATTATTACGAATATCCCGTCTGCATGACTGCCCACTGCATGGCGATTAATTATGACCTCTTTAAGGAGGCCGGGGCACTTAAATATATCGATGAGGAAACACATACCTGGACAACAAAGGATTTTATAAAGGCTGTACAGGCACTGAACGCATATGGATGTAAACGTGCCGGGGTAATCTACTGTAAAAACCAGAGCGGGGACCAGGGAACACGCGCGCTGGTAAATAATCTGTATGGAGGGGCATTTACGGATGAGGCGCATAGTAGATATACGGCTGACAGCAGGGAAAATAAAAAGGCGCTGAAGCTGCTGCGGGAGCTGGAAGGCATTGAATTTGCGCCTGAGCTGGCATCCGCGGATGAGATTGCACTGTTCTGCAGCGGGGAGACTGCCATGGCCTTTTGCTGGAATGCTTCGATAGAGGTCGCGCAGACTGTGAGCCGCCCGGAGCTGGATTTTGATATCTTTCCAATGACTTTTCCGACCAATGAAGGGGAGCCGGATCTGCAGGGAGGAATATGGGGATTTGGCATTTTTGACAATGGAGATGAAGCACGGGCAGAGGCTGCAAAGACGTTTGTCCGCTATATGACTCAAAATGACGACAGTTATAAAAGGGCTGTGCTGGCCTCTTCCTTCTGGCCGGTGCGGGATATGCAGGAAATATATGAAAATGACGAACTGATGATGGAATACAGCGGGTTCAGGCAGTATATGGGTAATTACTATCAGGTGACACCCGGATGGGCAGCAGCCCGTGAAGGGTGGTGGAAGATGCTGCAGAAAATCGGGAACGGCGAAGATATTGACGCGGCTGTTCATGAATTTTCAGTGCAGGCGAATGCAGGAGCGGAGGAGACTTAGAAATCAGAACGATTATAGGCTCTTAGAATCTTTGGCTGGAGCGTGTTTGAAAAATACCGAATTTTCAAACACGCTCCAGCCAAAAGTTACGAGGGGCTGTCAATTATATAAGGAGAGCAAATATGCAGAATAAGAAAAGTAATCTGACAACGCTTTGTTATATCGAAAAAGATGGCAGATATCTGATGATGCACAGAGTCAAAAAAGCGCATGATATCAACAAAGACAAATGGATCGGGATCGGCGGGCACTTTGAAGCAGACGAATCGCCGGAAGAATGCCTGTTCCGCGAGGCAGCAGAAGAAACCGGGCTGACGCTTTTATCATTCAGGCTGCGGGGAATCGTGACATTTATGTGTGACCGATGGCAGACGGAATATATGTTTCTCTATACGGCTGATGAATTTGAAGGAGAGCTGGCCGAGTGCAGTGAAGGCAGTCTGGAATGGGTTGACAAGGCGGATGTATACAATCTGCCGATCTGGGAAGGGGATAAGATTTTTTTCCGCCTGTTAGAGGAAGGGCGGGAATTTTTTTCGCTCAAATTGCGGTATGAAAATGATATTTTAATGGAGGCGGTGCTGGACGGAAAAAAACTGCATATTTTGTGAACCATTCTGCGGGTTATTACAATGTATAGGTGAAGGGCAGATAAATCACCCTTTGAAAAGACGTCTTGAAAGTGGAGATTTAAATGACAAAACCAGAATTAGAAACTTGCATGATCAAGTACGGAAAGGATATTTATTCCTTCTGCAGATCGCTTGTCGGCAGCATACAGGAGGCGGAGGATTTATATCAGGATACCTTTCTAAAGGCGATAGAACTGAATGAAAAAATAGATGCTGCCGGAAATCCCAAAAGTTATCTGCTGTCTATCGCGGTGCGCATATGGAAAAACAGAAAGCGGAAATATGCGTGGCGCAAAAGGATCGCGGACTTTAAGTCTTATACAGAAGGACAGGATGTGGAAGAAGAGATTTCTGCCGCGTCCACTCCCGAAGAGCATGCACTGCGGCTGGAAGAAGTCCAGACAGTCCGCAGGCTGGTAGCAGGGCTGCCAGAACGGCTGAGGGTCATTGTACTACTGTATTATATGGAGGAGCTGACAGTGCCGCAGATTGCAGAAATACTGCATATACCACAGGGAACTGTAAAAAGCAGGATGTATCAGGCAAGAAAAGCTCTGCAGAAAGAATTGGAGGTGTTTTATGAAGAAGGATATCAATGAATTATTAAAACATGCCCTTACTCCAACGCAGGAGCCGGATTTTTGGTTAAATCAAAAGATTTTAAATCAGATCAAGGAGACGAATCGTATGGATGGTAAGAAAATGAGAAGAATACCTGCAGCAGCCATTGCAGCAGCAGTCATATTAGGAGCAGGAACAGTCACAGCATATGCAGCATGGAAATATAAAACACCGGATAAAATGGCGGAAAGCTTCAAAGACTATACGCTGATGGAGGCGTTTCAGGGCGGGGACGCCATTACAATCAATGAAAGACAGAGCTATGGCGGATACAATGTTACACTTTTAGGCATTGTATCAGGAAAAAATATTTCACAGTTTGTCTCAGAGCACAATGGCGTTGTGGAGGAAGACCGGACATATACGGCAGTCGCAATTGAAAATGCTGATGGTACGCCGATGCCGGATACTTCTGAGGATGCATATGCGGATCTGGCCTTCTGTGTATCCCCGCTGATCAAAGGGTACGATCCGAACTGGTACAATGTCATAACTATGCGGGGCGGCTATTCAGAATTTCAAGAGAATGGTATTTTATACAGGCTGGTAGAGTGTGACAATGTAGAAGTGTTTGCAGACCATGGCTTATACCTGTGTGTCAGCGACGGTACCTTTTACAATCAGGAGGCGTACCGGTATGACGAGGCAACGGGCGAGATTACAAGAAATGAAGACTATACGGGATTAAATGCGCTGTTTCAGCTGCCGATTGACGCGTCAAAGGCTGATCCTAAGGCAGCTGCGGAGTATCTGACAAGTCTGGAAGAGTCAGAACAAGGGCAGGATGAAGATGAGCAGGATGGAAACGGGCAGGCTGAAAACCTAGATAAAGACAGCATAGATGTGCATACGCATGTGTCAGATGGACAGGGAGCTGATCTGAAAGGAGATGACGCAGCTGAGACAGAAGATTATTCTGCGGGAAATACAGTTGTTGACGCGTTTATGCAGAAATTGACACCGGACAATATAGACCAGTATGCGAAACGGATCGAAAGTACGGTACAAAAACTGACGCCGGATGAGGACGGCATGATTCATTACGCATATGATCTGGAAGGCCATGGCCGCGGCTCAGGCAGCATAAAGGTAGATTTTATGTTTCCAGATGGGAAAACAGGCATGAGTGAAGCGTTTGGTTACGACTGGGATGGCAGCGATAGTCTGGAGAGCGTTTTGATATCCACATATGAGCTGTTAGAGGACGGGACAGTCGTATTCGCAATGTATGAGCCAAAGCTGGATCAGGCGTGATTAGAAATATAAGATTTATATTTAATAATAAAATAAAAACACATAAATTTCTCACTGCAGGGAATACTGTTTAGGAATAACGACAGACGAAAGACAGGCGGAAGATCCGCCTGCACATACGTCTTTGAAAAAGGAGATTCAGTATGACACAGCAGATGGGAAAATGGAGCCTCCAATTTGCGGAGGCTCCTTTTATTTTAAGCAGTGCCTCCGTGGTAGGAAAGAAAGAGGGTGAAGGGCCGCTTGGCAGATTATTTGATATGGTATGCAGCAGCGATAAGTTTGGCGAGGATACGTGGGAGGAATCAGAAAGTACGATGCAGAAAGAGGCTGCGGCGCTTGCCATGGGCAAGGCAGATTTAAAGCCGGAGGATATCCGCTATATTTTTGCGGGAGACCTGCTTGGGCAGACGATTGCGACTTCATTCGGGCTTATGAATTATGAGATTCCGCTGTTTGGCCTGTATGGGGCATGTTCGACCTGCGGCGAAGCATTATCTCTGGGCGCTATGTGCGTGGCAGGCGGTTATGCGGATCATGTGTTGGCGCTTACATCCAGCCATTTTGCAAGTGCAGAAAAGCAGTTCCGGTTTCCGGTAGAATATGCCAACCAGCGTCCGCTGTCAGCTACCTGGACTGTGACAGGCAGCGGCGCATTTGTATTGGGAAAAGAGCAGGGCAGGGCTAGAATCGCCGGGATTACGACGGGCGTGATTACAGATTACGGCATACGTGATTCTATGAATATGGGAGCAGCGATGGCACCGGCTGCAGCGAATCTGATTATACAGAATTTTAAAGATTTTGGACGCACGCCAAAGGACTATGACCTGATTGTCACCGGGGACTTAGGATATGTCGGGCAGGAAATCTTATGGAAACTTGTAAAAGACGGAGGATACGACATCAGCAAAAACCATACGGACTGCGGCATAGAGATTTTTGATCAGGAAGAACAGGGGACACAGTCCGGCGGTTCCGGCTGCGGGTGTTCGGCCACAACGCTGAGTGCGCATTTTCTGCCGCAGGTAGAATCCGGCAGACTCAAACGTATTTTGTTTGTGCCGACCGGAGCGATGCTTTCGCAGGTCAGCTTTAATGAAGGGCAGAATGTACCGGGGACTGCTCATGGGGTTGTGATCGAATATGCAGGGAGCTGACCGCAGGTGAGTCTGAGCCGGCAGCTGCCGGTCTGACCTGCACAGGCAGGCCTGGATCAAATATTTAAAGCAGGCATACTGTATAAAAATGCAGTGTATGAATGCATGAAGGAAAGGAGTCAGTAAAATTGGATTATATCAATGCTTTCTGGGTTGGCGGTCTGATTTGTGCCCTTGCTCAGATATTAATGGAAAAAACAAAAATGCTGCCAGGGCGTATTATGGTAACGCTGGTCTGCACCGGTACGGTACTGGGAGCAGTCGGCATATATGAACCTTTGATGGAATATGCAGGTGCAGGAGCGAGCGTGCCGCTGCTCGGATTTGGAAATCTGCTCTGGAAAGGCATGAAAGAGGCGGTAGATCAGAACGGATTTATCGGATTGTTTATGGGCGGATTTACGTCATGCGCGGTAGGCGTATCCGGCGCACTTGTGCTTGGCTATCTGGCTTCATTGATTTTCCAACCAAAGATGCGCAAATAATGTATAGCAGGTTCCTGTGATGGAGACAATAAGTATATCATCTATGCGCAATATGCAGGCAGATGATACGATATTATAGATACTAGATCATAAAGGAGAAAAACGTATGAAGAGATTAGTTATAGGATTTTTGACAGCACTGGCTCTGACCGCTGCTGTCGGATGTGGTACAACAAAGAACGACAAAGATAGCAAAACTCAAAACAATCAGACCGGAAACGGTACCGATGACAGAAACAGCGTGGCAGATGACGGTACAGGTGATCATACAAATTCTGTTACCAATGGCACAGACTCAACAGCAGGCGGCAGCGACGGCAATGCAGGCAATGTAGTGGATGATGTCATTGACGGTGCGGAAGATATTGGCAACGATGTGGTTGACGGGATAGATGATGTAGTAGATGATGTCACAGATCAGAATACAGCCGGAAATGGCACCGACAGAAACTTGAACGGTAATGATAATGACAATAAAAATGACAAAAATACAGCCGGGAATGGAACCGACAAAAACACAGCCGGAAATGGTACCGATAAAAACACAGCTGGGAGTAGTACCGACAAAAATACAGCAGAAAACGGAACAGATCATGGAACGGCGGGTACAGGCACAGCAGGTACAGATCAAGGGACAGCAGGCAATAGCAATAACGCAGGCAGGAGTGCAGCAGGTACAATAGAGAATGGTGCGATAGGAAACGGCACGACATCTAATAGTACTACATTGGAAAGCAGAAGTCGCATAGGCAGTGATTCTTCTGTATCAAAAACCAAGAAAGCAAAAACCAATAAAGATAAGGCAGATAAAGCAAACAACGATAAGACAAAAACTAAGAAAGCAAAAACTAATAAAACCAAGAAAGCAAAAACCAGTAAAACAAATACTGATAAAGCAGATAAATAAAACACAGTAACGACTGCTTAAAACAGGTGTGCTAAGCACAGACTAGAAAACCTCTGCGTCTATATAGAAGCAGAGGTTTTCTAGTCATGGCAAATGAAATCTGCACAGCGTGTTTATGATTGTTCAAGCTAATCGAAAGTCTATGCAGCGTGCCTATGATTGTTCAAGCCAATCGAAAGTCTATGCAGCGTGCTTATGATTGTTCAAGCCAATCGAAAGTCCGCGCGCTTTCTGTTTTTTAGCGGCGGTATGTGTAAGAACCAGATAAAGAAATGTCGCTTCTTACAAGATCACAGCTTTTTACTTTTGATTTCGGAATTGTAAGTGTGCAGTCTTTGTACTGATATCCGCTTACGGTAATGTTTTTGGTACCTACTGTGTAGCTCATAACCTTTTTGTTGTTGGCATTACGTACAGTAATGGAAGTCTTGTTCAGCTGATAAACAGTATTTGATGTATTGTTGATGACTCTGACCTTGCAGACTAAATTTCCCGAAGAATCTAAAGAAGCCTGATATACATATGCAGTTACCTTACCGTTGTCTGCACCGCTGTTTGTCACTTTTGTATCCTTGTATACATTTTTGACAACCTTTACTTTACATTTGAGTGTCTGACCGTCTGCTGTTGTAGCCGTAACTGTACATTTGCCGTTTGTTTTTCCGGTGACAACACCTTTGCTGCTTACAGTAGCAATCTTAGTATTGCTGGATTTCCATTTGATCTTTCCAGATGTATCTGAAACAGATAATTTGTGGGTAAAACCTGCTGTAACGGATATGCTGGAATTGCTGATCGCAGCAAGTGATGCCTCCTGGGCAATCAGCAGGTAATAGCTGGTATCTGTGTCAGTTGTAATAGAAAGATTGTATGTACCTACTTCAGAAGAAGAGTACTGCGGGCCATGTACATAGCCCATGGAGCTTTCATACCAGTTTGTATCGGTATCTACGATCATATCAGAATCCAATACTGTGCCGGTTGCACTTGACAGCTGATAGGAAAATGTAGTAGGTGCACCAAATACAACAAGGATGGATAAAGGACCAGTCGTTTTCGTGGAAAATGAAAACGATTTTGCCACACCGGCTGTGGAGGTTTCCGGAGCTTCAGAAGTATATAAGTAGTTCAAGCCGTCTGTCGAAGATGATGCAGCTGCTGAAGTCGGAGAAGACATAATTACGCCTGCAACCATTAAAAGTGCAAGCAGGAAACAGGTTGATTTTTTGAGTAGAGTTTTCATAAGTTCCCCTTTCTTATTAAAATATTCTGTTGTGAAAATCCCACAAAAATCATTCACAATATATAGTATATCGAATATGCGTTTTATGCGCAAGGTCTTATTTGATAATTTTTGAAAAAATATTTTTATATAATATTCACAAAAATGAAATCTGGAGTATTTACGGCAGAAGAGAATCAGAGAGATTTAATTGTATGTGAAATTTGTATTTAAAATGCAGCGGGAGTAAGAATTTGTTGTAGTTTTAATTATGCAAAAGCGGGGTAAAGTTCAAATAAGACGAAATAAAAATATTTTTATAGTTGAATCATACCTGCAGAGGCTGGTGTCTGCTGTTTATAAAAGGGAAAGGAACGAGGCAGAAAAGCGCAGAATAATTATAAAACTGCTGCATTTCAGACAAGCAGATGTCTGGAATGCAGCAGCCTGAGGCCTGTGCAGGGTACTTAAAATCAAATTATTGTTTATTCATCCATACTGTAATTTGGAGCCTCTTTTGTGATATGGATGTCATGCGGATGGCTTTCCTTTAAAGAAGCGGCTGAAATCTTTACAAAGCGCCCGTTTTCATGCAGGTCTTCAATAGTCGGGCAGCCGCAGTATCCCATGCCGGAACGTATGCCGCCGATCAGCTGGAAAACAGTATCTTCAACAGAGCCTTTGTAGGCGACACGTCCTTCTACGCCTTCCGGCACAAGCTTTCTTGCATTTTCCTGGAAATAGCGGTCTTTGCTGCCGTTTTCCATAGCGGCAAGAGAACCCATGCCGCGGTATACTTTATATTTTCTGCCTTGGTATAGTTCAAATGTACCAGGTGCTTCGTCGCATCCCGCAAAAATAGATCCCATCATGCATACATTGGCACCGGCAGCCAATGCTTTTGTCATATCGCCGGAATATTTAATGCCGCCGTCTGCGATAATCGGGATATTATGTTTTTTTGCTACCTGATAGCAGTCCATTACTGCGGTAATCTGCGGAACGCCGATACCGGCAACTACTCTGGTAGTGCATATGGAGCCTGGGCCGATACCTACTTTTATGCAGTCTACACCGGCTTCAATCAGTGCAGCAGCAGCCTCTCCGGTTGCAATATTGCCTGCAATAATCTGCAGGTCAGGGTAAGCAGATTTGATTTTACGTACTGCATCCAGTATATTTTTTGAATGTCCATGTGCGGAGTCCACAACAATGACATCTACATGTGCATTTACGAGGGCGTCAACGCGCTCCATCATGTCGCCGGTAATGCCGACACCGGCGCCGCACAGCAGCCGTCCCTGCTCGTCCTTTGCTGAAAGAGGGTATTTGATCTGCTTTTCAATATCTTTTATAGTAATAAGTCCTTTTAAATTGTTGTCCTGATCAACGATCGGGAGTTTTTCTTTTCTGGCTTTTGCAAGGATCTGCTTTGCTTCGTCCAGAGTAATGCCTTCCCTGGCAGTAATCAGCCCTTCGGAAGTCATGCAGTCTTTGATTTTTTTTGAGAAATCTGTTTCGAATTTTAAGTCACGGTTTGTGATTATGCCGACCAGTTTGCCGTTTTTGGTGATAGGAACACCAGAAATGCGGAATTTTGCCATTAAATCATCTGCGTCCAATAGCGTGTTGTCCTCTGAGAGTGAAAACGGATCTGTAATGACGCCGTTTTCTGATCGTTTTACTTTATCAACTTCCTCTGCCTGTGCCGTAATGGACATGTTTTTGTGGATAATGCCGATTCCGCCCTGTCTCGCCATCGCAATCGCCATGCGGTGCTCGGTAACTGTATCCATGCTTGCGCTCATCATAGGGATATTCAATGAGATTTTCTGGGTAAGCTTTGTTGATAAGTCAATCATATTTGGAGTTACTTCTGAATATGCTGGAACTAAGAGCACGTCATCAAAGGTAATTCCTTCGCCGATAATTGTCGCCATTTGCGTATCCTCTCTTTCTTCGGGTGATGTGTTTTTAGACTTTTGTATGGCAGCTTAGCTGCTGTTTACGTATTGGCGTGAATTTGAATTGTTACCATTCTACAATACGTCTGGTAGAAAAGTCAATGACTTATTTAAGAGATATTCCTTCTATTATATCTAGTATAGCTTTTTTTGGCCTGTCATGAAGATACGAATTATTTAGTTGATATTTACTATAGCTTAGATATGTGTTTTGTGTGTATTTTACAAGGACAGCCGTAAAAAAACGTTCCCAGCTAAAATATTCCTGGCTTTCTATAAAATCCTGTGGATGATCTAAAATATTTGATACAGCATTCCCATCAATTAAGCCGGATTTTAAGATCAGCCATTCGAATGATTCTGGCAGGTAGCATTTTGTATTTGGATGTGACTGCATAAATAAAAATAGTTCGTTTATTTCCGGGCCGATGGAGGCACCGTCGGCAATTATAAGTATATGATTCTGATCAGATTTATCTAGTAAATCTTTAATTTTTGACTTTCCTCCAGAGCTTTGACAGGTAATGCCTGCTTTTTGGCACACATGCAGAAAGAATTCATAGCCAGAATTTGAGTCTTCTACAATGATTTTATCAGGCTTAAATTTAATAGGCTCAGTCTGGCCTGATTTCATTTTACCTAATATAGACTCGGCACTGTAGATCTCATAAAACTCGTTATATATTCTCTTCGTATTATGGTATTTTCCAGAAGAATGAATGCCATAGATTTCATTTACCGAATATGGCAGGTTTGGAAGGTCTTCCCTTGTAATAATTACAAAATAGTTATCAGATTTTTTTGCCATCGATGCGAATGTAGTACTTTTTATAAACGTGCTGCCTTCATCTATAAAAATGATATAATCATGCAGGGAGGGCAGCAGAAATTTCCAGTCAGGCGCTTCTAATGTCCGGCATTTTTTTTCACAGTGTATTTCGATTCCAGAGCTTCCATGATTTCTTGATGCTAGAGCAACCATATCATATAGAGTTGTTTTGCCGGTTGCGCTGTCGCCCCGCAGGATTGTGATATTTCGCTTAATTTCAAATTCATAGCGGATTCTTTTATTTTGTACGATGATATGGTATCTGCCTTTCATAGTTTTTGCTCCTTTGTGGAATAAGTGTGCTTAGGTTATTTTTGAATAAATGTTTCAGCGTTCTTTGATCCTTAGTGCTTCGTCCAGATATTCATGGTGGCTATGAATCATTCTGCCGGTATTAAGCATCAGGGCGTCAAATCTGTCTGCTGAGATAAAATTTAGTACATGGTGCAGATTAATGGTCAGGTCTTTGATTGCACCGATTTTTACAATCCACTTTGCACAGTTATCACCGCATAAAGAGGCATTAAAAATTTTTCCTGATTGGTCAAATGCCATAAGCATAAGTGTTTTTACGCCGCCAGATAGTTCTTTTGTTGAAATCGGCCCTAATACAGGGCTTTCAATAAGGTGTGGGCTGATTACAGTAGATTTGTCAATATCCTGAATCATTTCTATCGACAGCGGGTCTATAATCCATTCGTCTTCATATTGGTTGTCAAAATATGTCGGCGGGTGGTAAATTGAATTTTCGATGTCTCCAAATATTATTTTTAACATGAAGGTATCCTTTCAATAGGCTTTGTTGAAACAAAGATTGTACTTTTTTTGATTATGCCATAAATATATGTGTTTATCAAGAGCAATTCTTATGATCTTGACAGACAGGTAACTAGTTGCTATACTTTCGATATGTAACTAGTTACCTATAGGGAGGGTTCTATGGATTTAAACGATTTGCTTACACGATTTTCAAACACGACAGAAAATCAATGCAAAGCCATTTTCAGCACATTATTTATAGCTGGCAATAAGCTGCAGACAATCTTTGATAAAAATATTCCGCAGGTGTCTTTAAAGCAGTTTATGCTGCTGTCAATCATCAGGCAGCCGGCAGAACAATTGACATTTACCCAGCTCGGCAGCCTGCTGGGATGTTCAAGGCAGAATATTAAAAAATTAGCAGATGTTTTGGTGAAAAAAGGCTTTATTACAATAGAGCCGAGCACGGCAGACCCAAGGGCTATGTGTATTTGTCCTGCAAAAAAAGCAGATCACTATTTTCAAAACGATTTTTCAAAATATCAGGGAGATTTAAAGTATTTGTTTGAAGTATATACAGACGAGGAAATTGAAACGCTGTTTCTTCTTTTGTCCAGGCTGTATGCAGGAATCGAGAATTTGGAAAATCATTCAAAAATGGAGGAAACAGAACATGGAGGAAACAGAACATGAGGAAACGGAAAATGAAGACAATAGTAATTTATAATTCCAAGACCGGATTTACAAAACGATATGCTGAATGGATCGCTGAGGAGGCAGGAGCTGACTGCATGGAGCTGTCAGCCGTAAAAAAGAAAAATCTATCCGCACTGCCTGCATACGAAGCGGTTGTCTTTGGAGGATGGGCATGTGCAGGCAGCATTCATCAATTAAGCTGGTTTAAAAGCAATCTGGACATATGGCAGGGTAAAAAGCTGGCCGTATTCTGCGTTGGTGCAAGTCCGATCGACAGCCCGGATGTTGAGCCGTTCCTTAGGCAGAATTTTACGCAGGAAGAACTAAGAAGGATAAGTGTATTTTATTGTCCAGGCGGGCTTAATTATAAGAAAATGTCTGCGCTGTCAAAGCTGATGATGAAAATGTTTGTAAAAACACTGAAAGCAAAAAAGAATAAGACAGAGCAGGAGCATGAGATGATTAAGTTCCTTTCTGCGTCTTATGATATTTCAGATAAAAGATATATTGAGCCTATTTTGGAATGCTTAAAACAGCGTTAATTGTAAAAGCAGATTGATGGTACATACATACAAAAACGGGTGATTCAAAATAATTGTAAAAAGATTTATAGCAGTTATAAATGGAGCTATAAATCTTTTTTATATGCTTATGATCCCTCGCATGTTAAGTGATAGATAAACATGGAAATCATAGCAGTTTACAAATTTTGATCTTTATCATACATATAGTTTTAATGAAAGTAATGCAGCACTATATAGCAGGCAGTTTAAAAAGCAGTAAATAGTGATATGATTAAATAAAGCGGTGTTAAAAATCTGGTTTCAAAAAGACTACAAATAAAATTTGAAATTATTTAAGGTTTTCTTTTTTAAAAGAATGTGATATTCTTCTATTCAGAGAAATTAAATAAATCAGGGAAAAAAGAAGCAGGCGAAATGAAAGAAAAAAGAAGCAGGCGAAATGAAAGAAAAAAGAAGCAGGTGAAATGAAAGAAATGAGAAGAAAGCGAAATGAAAAAATAAGAGAAATCAGAGAATAAAAGGAATATGAGAAGTTAGGTAAATCAGAGAAATAAGAAAGATCAGAGAAATTAGGTAATCAGAGAAATAAGAAAAATAGAGAAAACGGCGCGCAGGGAGGGCATATGGAATTTCGGCCATGTATTGATATTCATAACGGCAGTGTAAAGCAGATCGTCGGCAGCAGCCTGCATGACGAGGGAAGTTATGCAGTGGAAAATTTTGTAGCGAAACAGGACGCAGCTTTTTTTGCAGAACTGTACAAAAAAGACGGTATACGCGGCGGGCATATCATTCTGCTGAATCCGCCCGGATCGGAGCATTACGAAGCTGCAAGAGCACAGGCAGTCGGGGCACTTTCGGCATATCCGGGCGGGCTGCAGGTGGGCGGCGGCATTACGCCGTCAAATGCAGGGCAGTTTTTAGAGGCAGGTGCGAGCCATGTGATCGTGACCTCCTATGTGTTTCAAAACGGAAAGATACATTATGACAGGCTGGAACAGTTAAAGGAGGCCGTAGGAAGAAAACGTCTTGTGCTGGATTTAAGTTGCCGCAGGCAGGGAGGTGCGTACTATATTGTGACTGACCGCTGGCAGAGGTTTACAGAAGAGGAAGTGACACTGGAGCTGCTTTACAGGCTCTGTGCATATGCGGACGAATTTTTAGTCCATGCAGTGGATGTAGAGGGAAAGGCATCCGGCATTGAACAGGAGCTTGTGCAGCTGCTCGGGAGATTTGGGGAAATTCCTGTGACGTATGCGGGCGGGGTTTCTAGTTTTGCAGATCTTGAGGCGCTGCGTATTTACGGGCAGGACAGGCTGGGTGTTACAATCGGAAGTGCCCTTGATTTATTTGGCGGGCCGATGGCTTATCGGGAAGTGCTGGATTATATGAAAAATGAACAGCTGAAAAAGGCGGCACAAAGCAAAAACTGAAAACAGGCAGATGCAAAAAGCAGGCAGAAAGGAAGGTATGGCATGGCGCATTATACGAGACAAGATATTTTAAATCTGGTGGAAGAGGAAGATGTAGAGTTTATCCGGCTGCAGTTTACGGATGTATTTGGTATTTTAAAAAATATCGCAGTCACAAAGGCGCAGCTGGTAAAGGCACTGGATAACGAATGTATTTTTGACGGTTCGGCAATAGATGGGTTTGCAAAGGCAGAAGCGTCAGATATGTACCTGCACCCGGATCTGGATACGTTTGCCATATTTCCATGGCGGCCGCAGCAGGGGAAGGTGGCGAGGCTGATCTGTGATGTCTATAATGTAGATGGCACGCCGTTTGAAGGAGATCCGCGTTATATACTGCGCAGGGCAGTACAAGAGGCAGCACAGATGGGGTATGTCTTTGAGGTAGGGCCGGAGTGTGAGTTTTTCCTGTTTCATTATGATGATGACGGACATCCGACTACGAGAATTGATGAACAGGCCGGATTTTTTGATCTGGGGCCGATTGATTTTGGCGAAAATGCAAGGCGTGATATTGTGCTGACGCTGGAGGAAATGGGTTATGAAATCGAAGCCTCTCATCATGAAAGCGCGCCGGGGCAGCATGAGATTGATTTTAAATACGGCGAGGCGCTTGCAGCGGCGGATCATATTATGACATTTAAGCTGGCTGTAAAGACGATCGCCAAGCGCCATGGGATGTTTGCCAGCTTTCTGCCAAAGCCGAAAACGGGCGTAAACGGGTCAGGCATGCATTTGAATATGTCTTTGTCCAGCAGGACGGACGGCACAAATATTTTTGCGGATCAAAAAGACCCATGCGGGCTGAGCAGGCAGGCATATTGGTTTATCGGCGGGCTGCTGAAGCATATAAAGGGCATGACCGCGGTAGGAAATCCGCTTGTCAATTCTTACAAACGGCTGGTGCCGGGGTATGATGCGCCCAATTTTATTGCCTGGTCATTAAGCAACCGTACACCTTTGATCCGTATCCCTGCGACGCGGGGCATGGGGACGAGGGTGGAGCTGCGCAGCCCGGATTCCGCAGCCAATCCGTATCTGATGCTGGCGTTATGCCTTGCGGCGGGACTGGACGGCATACGTAACCAGATCATGCCGCCAGAAGCTGTCAGCTGCAACATTTATGATATGACAAAAGAAGAGCTTTCACGCAGTGGAATAGAGCCTCTGCCAAAGGATTTGATCCATGCGGTACATGAGATGGAGCAGGATGCATTTGTACGGGATACCCTGGGCGCGCATATAAGCGAAAAGTATATCCGGGCAAAAAAAAGCGAGTGGGAGCGGTTCCGCTGTTCGGTTACGGACTGGGAAATAGAAGAATATTTGTACAGAATTTAGGCGGAAGCATGAATATTATAATTGTTTTTCCGAAAATAGAAAATGCAAAACGCATTCGGAGCATACTGCACAAAGGCGGATACAGTGTAGATGCCGTATGCAGCACAGGCGCACAGGCGCTTACCGCGGCAAACGACCTGGAAGGCGGCATTATGATCTGCGCCTGCAGGCTGGCGGATATGATGTATGGAGAACTGCATGAATATCTGACACCACGCTATGACATGCTGCTGATCGGTTCAAAGAGCCAGATCGATGAGCGGGAGGCAGAAGGGATCGTCGGACTGAGTGCACCGTTAAAAGTGCATGAGCTGCTGCAGACTGTAGAGATGATGGCGTGTGCATATGAGCGCCGCAGGAGGCGCCAGAAGAAAAAGCGTGCACAGACTCCGCCGGAGCGCTCCGCAGAAGAAAAGCGCATGATTGCTGAGGCGAAGGCCGTATTAATGGAGCGCAATCACTTTTGCGAGGAAGAAGCACACGGGTATCTGCAAAAATGCAGCATGGACAGCGGTACGGGCCTTGCAGAGACTGCGCAGATGGTGCTCAGCATGATGGAGCGGAGTATGTGAGAATGCATAAAAATACAGGCAGATATTATAAAATCAGGGAGATCGGGTATGAAGTTTACAAAAATGCAGGGACTGGGAAATGATTATGTATATGTAAATTGTTTGGAAGAGACGGTGCGCAATCCGCAGGAAACAGCGGTGTTTGTGAGCGACCGGCATTTCGGCATAGGTTCTGACGGGCTTATTTTAATCGGGCCGTCTGATCAGGCAGATTTTGAAATGATTATGTACAATGCAGACGGCTCCCGCAGCGAGATGTGCGGAAACGGCATCCGCTGCGTGGCAAAATATGTCTATGACCACAGGCTGACTGACAAGACACAGATCAGCGTGGAGACACTGGGCGGCATTAAGCACCTGCAGCTTACCGTAGAAAATGGAAAGGCAGTGCAGATACGGGTCAATATGGGCAGTCCGCAGCTGGACGCGCAGAAAGTACCGGTCAGATATGACATGCCGCTGCCGCAGATTATCAATCAGCCGATTACAGCAGACGGCATAAATTACCGGATGACCTGTATATCGATGGGAAATCCGCACTGCGTCGTATTTGCAGATGATGTGGACGGGCTGGATCTGGAAAAAATAGGGCCGTGCTTTGAACAGCACACATATTTTCCAAACCGCGTTAATACAGAGTTTGTAAAAGTGCTGGATGAACATACAATCCAGATGCGTGTCTGGGAACGCGGCTCCGGGGAGACGCTTGCCTGCGGGACAGGTGCCTGCGCAGCAGCCGTGGCAGGCATATTAAACGGATTGACGCAGGACACGGTGACAGTAAAGCTGCTTGGAGGCGATTTAAAAATCGAATGGGACAGACAGGCGGATCTTGTTTATATGACAGGGCCTGCGGTGACAGTATATGAAGGGGAGATCGAACTGCCCTAAAATATGTTTGAAAAATGCTGATGCAGGTTCTGATCTATATGATACAGGACAGTCAGCAGATGAATGAAGGAGAAATGCATGTATCAGTTAAATGAAAATTACCAGAAGCTGCCGGGCAGCTATCTGTTCAGCACAATTGCGAAAAAGGTTGCCGCCTTTACCGAGGCAAATCCAGATAAACCGATCATCCGGCTCGGCATCGGAGATGTGACGCAGCCGATTATACCCGCAGTCATTCAGGCTCTGCATAAAGCGGTAGATGAAATGGCATATGCCGATTCTTTTCGAGGCTATGCGCCTGATTTAGGCTACGATTTTCTGCGCAGTGCAATCGCAGAACATGATTATAGACAAAGGGGATGTGACATTACGGCGGATGAGATTTTTGTATCGGACGGTGCAAAGTCGGATTCCAGCAGCATACAGGAAATCTTTTCCGTAGACTGTAAAATCGCTGTGACCGATCCGGTATACCCGGTATATGTGGATTCGAATGTGATGGCGGGCCGCTGCGGGGAATACGACAGCTCATCCCAGATGTGGAGCAATGTTATTTATATGCCGTGTGTACGGGAAAACGGATTTGTGCCGGAATTTCCAAAAGAGACGCCGGATTTGATTTATCTGTGCCTTCCAAACAATCCGACAGGGACGACAATTACGAAAAGCCAGCTGCAGGCATGGGTGGATTATGCAAATGCGCACGGCTGTGTCATCATATATGACGGAGCGTATGAGGCATATATCGCAGAAGCAGATGTGGCGCATTCGATCTATGAATGTGCTGGTGCAAAAAACTGCGCAGTTGAAATCAGGAGCTTTTCCAAAAACGCGGGCTTTACAGGAGTGCGCCTGGGATTTACCGTAGTTCCGAAGGAACTAAAATGCGCCGGTGTTTCGCTGCATACGATGTGGGCAAGACGCCATGGCACGAAATACAACGGTGCGCCGTATATTATCCAGCGTGCCGGTGAGGCAGTATACTCTGGCGAGGGTAAGGCACAGTTAAAAGAACAGATTGCCTATTATATGAAAAATGCCTCTGCAATCAAAACAGGGCTGAAAGAAGCGGGGTATGAAGTATACGGCGGGGTTAACGCACCGTATATCTGGCTGAAAACACCGCATGCTATGAGCTCATGGGAATTTTTTGACGAGATGCTGGAAAAAGCCAATGTAGTAGGGACACCCGGCTCAGGATTCGGGCCGAGCGGGGAAGGGTATTTCAGGCTGACAGCATTTGGCAGCTATGAAAATACAGTGGCAGCGTTAGAGCGTATCCGGCAGCTGTAAAAGATGAAAGCATGAGTGTATGCTAAGAATATAGTAAGCTGTAACTGAATACGCTAAGCTGTAAATAATGCAGTAAGCTGTAATTGAGTATGCTAAGCTGTGAAGAATACAGTAAGTCATGAAGGTGTTATAAATTAGGTTATGTATCATTTTGAAAAGGCAGATAAAAAGTTACTGGGAGCGCAGATTGAAGATGAGCTGATGAATTTTATTCTGCAGGAGCCGGTTGCAGTCGGTGAAAAGATCCCAAATGAATTTGAGCTGGCTGAAAAATTTGGAGTTGGAAGAAGCACAATCCGTGAGGCTGTCAAAGGACTGGTGAGCAAAGGGATTCTGGAAGTAAAGAGAGGATCGGGTACCTTTGTAGTCAGTACTTGCACCGCGGAAGATGACCCGCTCGGACTGTCCAGACTGCAGGATAAATACAAGCTGGCTTTGGAGCTGTTTGATGTACGTCTGATGATTGAGCCGGAGATCGCGTCACTTGCAGCAGAATATGCGCAGAAAGAAGAGCTGGTGCAGCTGGAAAAGCTGTGCGACGAGACGGAGCGGCTGTATCTGGCGGGAAAGAACCATATACCAAAGGATATCGAGTTTCATACATGTATTGCACGCTGCAGTAAGAACCGGGTTGTGGAAACACTGGTTCCGGTCATTAATACGGCAGTGCTGACCTTTGCCAATCTGACACACCGCACGCTGATGCAGGAGACGATAGAGACACACAGGGCGGTAGTAAATGCGATTATAGACCGTGACCCGGTAGGGGCGCGCTGCGCTATGGTAATGCATCTGACGTACAACAGACAGGCACTGGTGCGGCTGTGGAAGGAGCACCAAAAGAAAGAGCATGAAAACACGCATGGGCAAGGATGATGTGAAATGAAAGTAGTAATAGCAGTTGATTCCCTAAAGGGCAGCCTGTCTTCCATAGAGGCTGCGCAGGCAGCAAAAGAGGGGATTTTAAAAGTGTATCCTGCAGCGGAAGTAGTTATAAAGCCGCTTGCGGACGGCGGTGAAGGTACGACGGAGGCGCTTGTGGAAGGTCTGGGCGGGACATTTGTAAATATTGAAGCCGCCGGGCCTATGGGCGGTCTGGTGAATGCCAGATATGGTATTCTGCCGGATCAGAGCCATTTAAATTCCGGGCAGAAAACAGCGGTGATAGAAATGGCGCAGGCAGCAGGCATTACGCTCATAGAGCGCGGCTGTCTCAATCCATGGAAGGCTTCTACCACAGGAGTCGGAGAGATGATTTTAGATGCGCTTGGCCGCGGCTGCCATAGGTTTATAATTGCAATCGGCGGCAGTGCTACGACAGAAGGCGGAATCGGGCTGCTTCAGGCGCTTGGCTTTGCGTTTTTCGATGCGTCCGGCGCTCTTCTGCCGCCGGAATTTGCCAGCCTGCATAAAATCGAAAAAATAAGCAGCCGTCATGTACCAGACGAGCTGTGGGAATGCTGTTTTCAGATCGCATGCGATGTTACAAATCCGCTGTGCGGCAAAGATGGGGCAGTTTTTGTCTACGGCCCGCAAAAAGGAGTAAAGCCGGAAGAGCAAGAAACGATGGATCAGGCCATCAGGCATTATGCGCTAAAAACTGCAGAATTTACCGGATGCGATTATAGTATGGCTCCCGGTGCAGGTGCGGCAGGCGGTCTGGGCTTTGCGATTCAAAGCTACCTGCCGCATGTGGAGTTAAAGTCAGGGGCGCAGATCGTCTTAGAAGCAGTCGGATTGGAAAAAGATCTGGCAGATGCGGATTACGTAGTGACAGGCGAAGGATGCCTGGACGCGCAGACGGCGATGGGCAAAGCACCTGTCAGGGCAGCGCAGCTTGCAAAAAAATATGGGTGCACGGTATTAGCATTTGCGGGCAGTGTGACGGACGGGGCCTGCAGGTGCAACAGCGAGGGGATAGACGCATTTTTTCCGATCGTGCGCGGCGTGATGAGCTTAGAGCAGGCAATGGAGGTGGAAACAGCAAGAAAAAATATGAGCCTGAGTGTGGAGCAGGCGTTTCGGCTGCTGCGTACAAAGTAGATGAAACTGGTGAGATAAAATTGTAAAAACTGCAGTCAGCTGTTTGTAATTATAAAATTATGAGCAGCCGGCTGCAGTTTTTTGCGGCCGGGCGGCTGCCCATGGGTGCATCATACAGAAAGCATTTTTCAGACACGCTCTGAAAATTCGGTTTTTATATATGAATTGAAAATTGTGAAAAATATACAAAAGATGAAGAGCCTGCAGCGCAGTTCTTCATTTTTTTTGTTTAAAACAGAGAAAGAGTTTAAAATACATCAGATGTATTGACAATAATTACTAAAAATATTATATTATATCCAACAAAACATAGGACGTCATATGAATAAATAATAAAATGGAGGTGAAATTATAAATACATCATATGATTCGTATGATAATGCTGGAACGGATCAGCAGTCCCATCAAAAACAGTTTGAAAAATAAAGAGTCATCAACAAAAAGCAACAGTGTAATACATAAATAATGAATAAAATAAAAAGACGGCAGAACACCTTATAAGCATATTGAAGAAAGTGAGGAAATAAACATGACAGAGCTTAATCCGACTAGGCTTGTGATTGCGGCAGTGATCGGACTGGTCATTTTATTAGTATTGATTATCAAATTTAAAATTCAGGCTATGATTTCGATTCTGATTGGAGCAATTTCCATCGGCCTGATTGCCGGAATGCCGGCAGAAGATATTGTAACGGCAGTCAATGACGGAATCGGCAATACATTAAAGGGCATTGCGCTGTTAGTAGGCCTTGGTTCTATGTTTGGCGCGATTCTGGAGATCTCCGGCGGTGCACAGACGCTGGCGGTTACGATGGTGAAATGGTTTGGGGATAAAAAAGCAGCATGGGCACTGGGCATTACAGGACTTGTAATCGCTATGCCGGTATTTTTTGACGCCGGCCTGATTATTTTGATCCCGCTTGCGTTTTCACTTGCAAAAAGGACAAACCGCTCCTCGCTGTTTTATGCAATCCCGCTTCTGGCAGGACTTGCAGTTGGTCATGCGTTTATTCCGCCGACACCGGGGCCGATTCTTGTAGCAACGATGTTAAATGTAGATTTAGGATGGGTAATTTTGGTAGGAATCTGCTGCGGCAGCGTGGCAATGGTTGTAGCAGGGCCGGTATGGGGCTCGATCTGTGGAAAGAAGTTTCATATTCCGGTACCGGAGCATGTAGCAAATCAGGAAGACTTTGACGAATCAAAGCTGCCGAACTTTTGGTCAATTGTAGGCATTATCTTAATCCCGTTGGTTTTGATTATTCTGGATTCTGTAACAGGCGTAGTACCATCATTAAGCTCACTTCAGCCGGTGTTTAGCTTTTTGGGTGAGCCGTTTGTAGCTCTTTTGATCGCTACGGTTGCAGCAATGCTGATTCTTGGCATTGGACATGGATACAATACGGAAGAGCTGGAAAAGGTGATGACAAAATCTTTAGAGCCGACCGGACTTATTTTACTAGTTACCGCATGCGGCGGTGTCCTAAGGTATGTGCTCCAGTATTCGGGACTCGGCGATGTGATCGGAAATGCAGTATCATCCATGTCTCTTCCGATTGTCGTACTGGCATTTATCGTTGCCGGACTGGTGCGGATCTGTGTAGGCTCTTCTACAGTGGCAATGACTATGGCAGCAGGCATTATTGCAGCGATTCCAGGCATTTCGGAGCTGTCGCCGCTGTACCTGGCATGTACGACAGCCGCTGTCGCAGGCGGCGCCACGGTATGCTCACATTTTAATGACTCCGGCTTCTGGCTGGTGAAGTCGCTGGTCGGCATGGATGAAAAAACAACGCTGAAAACATGGACGATTATGGAGACACTTGTTGGAGGCACCGGTTTTATGGTAGCATTGATTATATCCTTATTTGCATAAAAAGCAGGCAGTGCAAAAAACGTTCTGCATGGAGAAAGGATTTGAGAAAAATTAGAAAGGATGGTATGAAAATATGAAACAGCTGAAAAGTCAGGAAATGCGAAAATTAGCACCGGAGCTTGACCCGCTGCGTATCGGAACAGGGTGGACGCCGCAGGATCTGGAAAAGCCGCAGGTAATTATAGAAAGCACGTATGGCGACAGTCATCCGGGCAGCGGGCATTTGAATATTTTAGTAGAAGAAGTAAAAAAAGGAATTGATGAGGCAGGCGGTTTTGGTGCCAGATATTTCTGTACAGATATGTGTGACGGGGAAAGCCAGGGGACAGACGGGATCAATTTTAGTCTGGTCAGCCGTGAGATGATTGCAAATATGATTGAAATCCATGCAAATGCTACCCCTTTTGATGCAGGTGTCTACCTTTCCAGCTGCGATAAGGGGCTGCCGGGAAATCTGATGGGGCTGCTGCGTGTAAACATTCCTGCGGTTGTAGTTGCAGGGGGTACGATGAACGCAGGGCCAGATATGCTGACTTTAGAGCAGCTCGGCATGTACAGCGCAAAATATCAAAGAGGCGAGATTGATGAGGAAAAGCTAAACTGGGCAAAGCATCATGCATGTCCGAGCTGCGGTGCATGCTCCTTTATAGGGACAGCCTCTACAATGCAGATTATGGCAGAAGCACTGGGCCTGGCGCTGCCGGGCAGTGCGTTAATGCCTGCTACCAGCCCGGATCTGCTGAAGTTTGCAAAAGAAGCCGGAAAGCTGGCAGTAAAGCTGGCACAGATGGAACATATGTGTCCGAGCGATATCGTAACAATGGAGAGCTTTGAAAACGCGATTTTAGTACATGCAGCAGTATCCGGCAGTACAAACTGCCTGCTGCACATTCCTGCGATTGCACATGAGCTGGGTCTTGAGATTACAGGGGATACATTCGACCGCCTGCACCGGAATGCGAGGTATATTTTAGATGTGCGCCCTGCAGGACGCTGGCCGGCAGAATGCTTTTATTATGCAGGCGGTGTTCCGGCTGTCATGGAGGAAATACGCCGGCACCTGCACCTAAATGTCATGACTGTCACCGGAAAGACATTGGGAGAAAATCTGGACGAGTTAAAGCAGAATGGGTTTTATGAGCGCTGCGACAAATGGCTGCAGGAGTTTAATGCCCGTTACGGCTGCTCGGTTACAAAAGAAGACATTATCCGTCCATATGATAAGGCAATCGGCACAGACGGCAGCATAGCGATACTGCGCGGCAATCTGGCTCCAGAGGGGGCTGTCATCAAGCATACCGCATGTCCAAAGGAAATGTTCCAGGCGGTGCTTCGGGCAAGGCCGTTTGACAGTGAGGAGGAATGCCTGGACGCTGTGTTAAAGCACAAGGTAGAAAAAGGCGACGCCGTCTTTATCCGCTATGAAGGCCCGAAAGGGAGCGGAATGCCGGAAATGTTCTATACATCCGAAGCAATCAGCAGTGATAAAGAGCTGGGACGCAGCATTGCGCTTATTACAGACGGACGCTTTTCCGGCGCATCGACAGGCCCTGTGATCGGACACTGCAGCCCGGAGGCCGCAGATGGAGGCCCGATTGCACTGGTAGAGGAAGGCGACTTGATTGAAATCGATGTAATGCAGCGGAAACTGAATATCATCGGCATTCATGGGGAGCGGAAAACGCCGGAAGAAATAGAGGCTGTACTTGCAGAGCGCAGAAAGGCTTGGAAACCGCGTGAATCCCGCTATAAGAAAGGGGCACTGCGCCTGTTCAGCGAACATGCGGTCAGCCCGATGAAGGGTGCTTATCTGGCATTTGATCAGGAATAATGATGTGAAAGAATTAGAAAAAAGAATTAGAAAAAAGAATTAGAAGCAAAATAGTCAGATGTAAAATTGTTAGAGAAATCACAGAAACTTCCCCCTGTTATGTTCTAATCGGCATTGGCGGGGGGGGGAAGTTTTGGTGACTGCTCATTTAAATTTTAGAGGATGAATGATCCGCATCATCCTGGATATTCGTAGTCCAAGAAGCTTGAAGCGGGGAGTATAGATCGCGGGAATAATTTTTCAAACACTAGAGCGTGTTTGAAAAATCATTCCCGCGATCTGCACTCCCCACTTTGCGGATAATTCATCCCAAATTTAATCAACATAGCCCGCTATGCCTCATAAATTTGGGATAAATTCTCCACCAAGTGTGAAGCACATCTCACGGAAAGCATTTTTCAAACACGCTCTAGGAACAACCGGAATCTCAATCTGCACAATATAATCTTCAATCTGGTCAATCACCGTTTCATTGATGCCTTTTTCATACGAGTAGCCGGACAGCGCCAGGCCTTCTTTTTGTGCGTAATCTAAGATCGACTGGTAGCGCTGCGGCATTTCTTCCCAGGCACCTTTATGGAAAGCTCTCAGATACTGTCCCGCGGGCTGAATATGCAGTTCTTTGCTTTGGACGAGGGAGGGGATTTCGATAAACAGCCTGGAATAGTCGTCAAAGCGGCCGGACAGCAGGCTTGCGACAGAGATCATAGAGCCGTATGAGGCGTCATGCAGGCGTCCGAGCTGATATTTGGATGTCTTTTCGGTGATCAGTTCTACTTCTTTTTCAAAAGAGGTATCTTTATTTATATCTACAGTAACTAAGCAGCGTGCTTCTTTTGTTACAATGCTGATTTTGGATAAGTCTATGGTCAGCAGTGTCTCCATATTCTGGCGGTGGCCGCATATAGTATTTCGGACTGCCTGCATATGCATAAGGCTGCGGTCAAGGTCTGCGATTTTTTCATCCAAAAGGCACTTCAGCTTTTTGGCTGAACGGTTTTTCATAAACAGCTGTATTTCCTGTATGGATACGTCCAGCTCCCGCAGCAGCAGGATCGTTTCCAAAACTGGGCTTTGATAATAATTGTAGTACCGGTAGCCGTTTTCCGGGTTTATGGCGGCGGGCTTAAACAGCCCGATTTCATCATACCACATCAGCGTCTTTTTATTGATGCCGTGCAGCGATGCAAATTGTCCGATTGTAAGCATTCTGCCTTTTTTATTCATTTCTGCCTCCTATAAGGTCTTATTATAAACATAAATCTATTGCGGGCGTTTTGGGAACAGCCTCTTATTTTCGATGTTTCATATATTTTATTTTTCCTCTTGACCGTACAGTTACTGTATGGTCTATGATACTATACACAAGGTACGAATGCAAGACAGAGAGGAGAATATTTATGGAAAATCAAAATGCATATTTAAAACCAGTAACATTAAAAAATATTTTAAAATTCGCGGTTCCGACAATCGCCATGACCGTATTTATGTCTTTCTACACGATGGTGGACGGGCTGTTTGTGTCAAATCTGATCGGTACGAATGCACTGTCGGCGATCAACCTGACCGCGCCGATCATTCAGCTCGTGACGGCGATTTCCACCATGCTTGCTACTGGAGGAAGTGCGGTTATTATGAAAAAAATGGGAGAGCATAAGAATGAAGAGGCAAAGGAAGATTTTACATTTCTGATACTTGTAAATGTATTGGTCGGGCTTGTGATGTGTGCGCTTGGATGTCTGGCCATGGAACATATTTTTTCGGGAATGAAGCTGTCGCCGGATGTAGAAGCGTATTGTATCGAATACCTTGGCAGGTATCTGCTGTTTACCGTACCGATTTTGCTGATGAATAACTTTACCCTGTATATGATTGCAAGTGAAAAAGCCACGCTTTCCTTGATCTGCTCTGTGGCAGGCGGAGTTTTAAATATGGTGCTTGACTATGTGCTGATTGCGGTGCTTGATCTTGGAATCAGCGGGGCGGCAGTTGCGACAGGGCTTGGATATTCGGTGACAGCGGTTGCAGGCTTATTTGTATTCAGCAGGAAAAAGAGCCTGCTGCATTTTAAAAAGCCGGCTTTCCGGTTCCGGGTGCTTTTTAACGCAGCTTCAAATGGATGCTCCGAGATGGCGACGGCACTTGTCACCGGCATTATTACAATGATGTTTAACTGGACGATGCTTCATTATGCAGGGGAAGATGGAGTGGCAGCTGTTACAATCATTATGTATGTGCTGATGTTTGCAAGTTCATTGTATACAGGGTATTCTTACGGAGTAGCACCGATGACCAGCTATTATTTTGGAGAGCATAATTATGAGAAATTAAAAACGCTGACAGCGATCAGCCTAAAGGTTATTGCATGTATCTCAGTTGTCACCGTAGCAGCCTCATTTCTGCTGACAAAGCCTTTGGTATCCGTATTTGCAAGGCCGGATAATCCGGTATATGATCTTGCGGTGACAGGAAACAGAATCTGTACTGTGGCGCTGTTTTTTGTCGGATTTAACATATATGCCAGCGGGATGTTTACTGCACTGTCAAACGGCATTGTTTCAGCAGTTCTCGCATTTTCCAGGTCATTTGTGTTTATGCTGGTCACTATGATTGTACTGCCTATGATTTTGGGCGTAAACGGAATCTGGCTGGCAACACCAGCAGCGGAGCTGATGGCGCTTGTACTGTCGGCGGGCATGTTTTTGAAGTATCGCAAGAAGTATGGGTATTGAGGGAATGTTAAGGTGAAATGGTTTGGAAGTGTGCGCCTGCTGCCGCACGCTCAAGAGCGTGCGGCAGCAGGGCAGGGACTTACTGTCTGCCGGGCATGGAGATCTGCAGATAGTCAATCAGGGCAGTTTCCAAAAGCCGGGAATAGTTTACCTTTTGTTCTTCTGCAATCCTTTTCAGCCATGCCGGGAGCGTGATATTTGTTTTTATGCGTTCGTTGTCTCGTTTTGTCCTATAAAGGTCAGGATGAATGGTGATCGGCATAATAACCATGCCTTCAACTTCATCTTTTGGGAGTGAGAGTGAGGGTGCCGGGATTTCATCTCCATCTTGTTCCAGACCGTAAACATGCAGGCTTGCCGCTTCTGCTGCCATTTGTCCTGCATGTGCGAGATTTTCACCATAGCTGAAACATCCAGGGAGGTCAGGGAATGAAATACCATAACTGCCATCTTCTCCAGGTTCCAATACTGCGAGATAGGTCATGCTTAACATAGTCTGCTGCTCCTTTCTATAATAGCGCTGTAGTATGGGGCCGTTAAAGCCCTGCCTGTTTCCATATTTTACTGAGTGTTCCCGGTGGTATGTCCTTTTTGCCATGTATTGCAACAGTTACCATGCTTTAACTTCCTTATATTATATGTTATACTCCTGTTTTGTGCGCACGTCAATGAATTTAAAGTGTTGAAAATGGTGTTAACATCATATATAATCCCGTGTATAACAAAAAGATACATTACAAAGTAAGTGAAAAAATGTACATATGACCACACGAAAAATTGTATCAGACATTCATAAAAGAAATAAGGCAGTATAGAGCCGTGGATCGAGAAATGAGGAAAATATGATGGGGAAAACAAAAAAAGTAATAAAGCTGCTGCGTGTAAACTGGCATACAATGGCATGGTTTGAGCTGTTATACAAGTTTTTGTCATTAGCTGTATTTACGCCGCTCTGCTGGACTGCCTTTAATGGAATCATGAGGATCACCGGGTATGAATATCTGACAATCGAGAATATACTGTCATTTTTAACGAATCCGGTGACAATAGCAGCGCTCTTTTTACTGCTGGCTGCAATGACGGTTTATACGATGATAGATATCGGGGCAGTGATTTTTCTGCTGGATCAGTCTTATCAGGGCGTAAAAGCAGATCTGCAGCAGACATGCCGGTATGCAGTACGCAATGCGGTAAAAGTGTTCCACAGGAAAAATATATTTATTGCGTTTGCAGTGCTGTTTTTGATCCCGTTTTTAAATATCGGTGTAGCGTCCAGCTATGTGGGCAGCATTTCGATCCCGGAATTTATTCTGGATTTTATAGCAAAAAACAATCCGCTGCTCATACTTTTTTCAGCACTTCTTTTGGGACTTCTGGTGCTGATGCTCAGGTGGCTGTATGCATTTCATTATTTTACATTGGAAGGGTGCGGCTTTAAGGAGGCGAGGAAGAAAAGTGCCAAGCTGAGCCGGAAAAATAAGGCCAAGGATCTGGCAGTTTTGTTGGGAATACAGGTTTTGGGCTATGCTTTATATTTTATCCTGCTGGTTGCGGGTATTGTGCTTGCAGTATTTTTAGGCAGTATGTGTTCGAAATGGCAGCTGCTCGGTATCGTATCTGCGTCTGTAGTATGGGTATTTCTGCTTGTTTCCCTGCTGCTTGTTTCGGCACTTGTAACACCGGTCAGCTATGCCTGTATCAGCATGCTGTATTATGAACATAAAGAACGCAGGCAGGAAGAAATCATACATGCATCCGCAGGCAGAAGTCAGGAAAATAAGAGGAGAAAAAAGCTCCTGCATGCGGCAGAGGGCGTGCTGTTAGCAGTATCAATAGCATGCTGTAGTTTTTATCTGTACAGTATTTATCATCATAAAGTCAGCATTCAGGTCGAGCATATCCGTACAATGCAGGTGACGGCGCACCGCGGGGCGTCTGCATATTATCCAGAAAATACGATGGCGGCATTTGAAGGCGCGAGGGAGCTGGGGGCTGACTGGATTGAGCTGGATGTGCAGCAGAGCAGGGACGGACAGATTTTTGTCATGCATGACGCGGATTTTCGGCGGACAGCCGGCGTTAACCGCAGTACCTGGGAGATGGATTATGACGAGATCAGGACACTGGATGTAGGCAGCTTTTTTGACCGGAAGTTTGAAGGGGAAAGGGCACCGCTTTTAACCGATGTCATAGCATTCGCTAAAAAGAGCGGGATGAAGCTGAATATCGAAATGAAGCCCTCGGGCCATGAACGTGATTTTGAAAAAAGCGTGGCAGACCTGATCGCAGAAGAGGCATTCTGGGATCAATGTGTAGTCACGTCGCTGGAATATCATGTGCTGGAACGTATAAAGGAGTATGACAGCCGGGTTCAGACTGTATACGTGATGAGCTTTGCCTATGGCGATATCCGCGGGTTTGAGGCTGCAGACCATTTCAGCATAGAAGCTTCCAGCATTTCACCGAAAATGGTTTCAGACATACATAATGCAGGCAAGGAGCTGTATGCGTGGACGGTAAATACACAGGAGGGCATAGACCGCATGATTGATCTGGGTGTAGACCATATTGTCACCGATGATATTACGCTCGCAAAGGAATGCATTTTTTTGAGCAAGACAAGTGATGTGGTTTCGGACTATGTGAAGTGGATTTCGGGCATGCTGGCAGAGTAAAGGGCTGGGAATTCACACCAGATCTTCTTTCTGGAACCTTCGTATGCCGGTACTTATCCCGGACAGGCACACAGTAAAGAGGATGAAAAATCCGGCAGGAGCCGGACAGCCTGATTGTGCGATCCTGCCGGTCAGCAGGAGATAGGCAGCAGTCCATGGGTAATATCCTGCGATCGGTGAACCTGATAAAACGACATTTAGAAGGCTCATCACGGCAATTACAATAAAAGAGGCAAGGGAGCCTTTTGTACGCAGGGCAAGGGATACAAATGGGGTAAGGGTTGCAAATATAAACAATAATACCAGAAAAAACAGTATCATATATTTCCCTACCGGCTGCTGCATTTTTCAATGCCGATTTCGATCTTCGAACATTTACCATGTTTTATGGCATTGTTTAACAGATTGTTTAAAATCCTTGCATATGCCACACGGTCGATTGTCACCAGCCATTCATCGTCAGGGATATTTACGGCAAACGAAACCTGCTGCTTTTCTAAAGCAGGGATATGCTCGATTATAAGCTCCCTCGTTAATTCATTGATGTCATAGTCTTTCATCTGATACACCTGCTCATGGGAAGACAGCTTAAACCACTGAAAAAGCAAGTCTTTTGTATATTTTAGGCGTTCAAGCAGATAATTTCAAATACAATTTTTTATTTTTGGATGTTCGAGCGTGTCTGAAAAATGCTTTCACATTACAGGCGCTGCCGGTATGATTCGTACAGTTCGGTTAAATGCGGCCAGAGCTTAAATTTTAGTTGCTTACATATACCAGTAAGAATATAATATGAATTAGGGCATGTTTGAAAAATCATTTCTGAGATTTGAATTTTCCACCAAGTATGAAGTGCAGATCGCAGGAATAATTTTTAAGACACGCTATAAGAAAGGATGTGTTTTTATAGTGGAGAGATTAACATGGGAACAAATACAGGAACAATATCCCGATCAATGGGTAGGATTATCAGAGGTTCAATATATGGATAATGACGGGGTTTCTGTCGAGTCTGCTGTTGTAAAGTATGCAGATAAGACAAAATCAGAGCTTACAAGGCTGGTATTAAAAGGTGAAATTATTTCACGCCATACAAATCCCGATGGACATCTGCAGTTTGGCATGGCGGGGGTATTATGAGACAGTTTACAATGAAATTGGACAAAAAGCATCAAAGGCCCGTAGTAGTATTAAAAAACGGGCTCACTGCTTTGCTTGATACAGGCGCATATATTCCAGTGTGGACAGATGATGAGGACATTCTTATTTCATTTCTTGGGGCGGAATTTGTCAGGAGTAATGTACAGATGTCAGGTTTTGGCGGGGTTACATATGGAAACCTATATAAGGTAAATATAGATGCAGGAGGCATTTTATATCCTAGAGCGTGTTTGAAAATTCATTCCTGCCAACTGCACGCCCCACTTTGCGGTATATTTGGCCCTCATTCGGTCAACGTAGCCCGCTACGCCTCCCTCATTCGGGTCAAATCTCCCACAAATTGTGACGCACATTTGACAGAAAGCATTTTTCAAACACGTTCTAATATGCACATAATTGCAAATAACAGCATTGATGCTGCTTTTAATTTTATATTAAGCGCTACAATGTTTGATGGACTGATTTACCAGATCGATACAGTTCATCACGTATTGAATATAGATGTACCGGATACAGAGAGTATTGTTCGGAACCTTAGAATTGAAAGCAGGGATGGACAGCAGTTTGTTTTGTGTAATGGGGTTAAAACAACGTGATTCTATCTACATATCAGACTTAAATGAATGTTAAATTTAAAATACAGAAAAACAGCAGCATGACCTAATGAAATCAATAAATCATGCTGCATTTATATTTTAAGGACGCGGGGCTTTTATGGGTGGCATTGCCCATGAATATATGCAGAATGTTTATAAAAAATGGAATGAACTTGCTGAATATTATAAATAAATGGTGTTTATCCATATTAAAGCTTTTTGATGTGGGAAAGGGCATCTTTCTGCGAAAAAAGGAGCGGACAAAACGGCCCCATAATAACTGCGGTTTCTTCTATCCGAAACAATATGATATGAATGCGGAAATAATCGGCTGCATGTATGACCGTATTAGAGTCAGTCAGTTGAATCAGTTTAGAAAGCCCCGCAGAGGTAAATTCTTTCTGCATAGGATGAAAAAAATACTGTCTGCAGAAGTCAGCACAACCAGTGTCTGTCTCCAGGGCTGTGAACTGAACGTGGTGCAGGTCCTGCAGCAGGCTGCTGAGCAGGTGAAAATGCTGCAGCGGGGCAAGTCTTGGATTCATAAAAGGCTCCTTTCAAGCGTGATGTGTTTTATTTTACTATATAGTGTGTTATTATTCTATCATAGAATGTGTTGGTCTGCTATAGTTTACCCATCCAAAAAACATATATTTTACACAAAGGAGGTAAATATGAGAGCGGACAACACATCGTACAAAAAATATGAGAAAGGGAATGGAATCCATTTTGTTCCAGTCTGGAGAATCATAGGCTTCAGCGGGGCGAATATGGCTGTCAACCTATATATGGGGCTGACAATGATCATGTCATTTTATTTAAATGGTTATGTAGGCATGGCAGTATTTTTGGCATCCAGCTTTTCTACAATCATGCGCCTGTGGGACGGGGTGACAGATCCGATTGTCGGCTTTATGGTTGATAAGTTTGGAACAAAAATAGGAAAAACGCGTCTATGTCTGATTGCAGGCGGTGTGCTCTTATTTATAAACAGTTTTTTGATGTTTAATGTGACCCACCGGCTGCCGGAAGGAAATCTACGGCCGATCTTTTTTATTTTTTTCACATTGATTTATTATATCGGGTATACATTTTTAAATATCAGCAACCACGTAGGCAATGTCTGTCTGACAAATGATCCCTCACAGCGTCCGGTTTTAAGCATTGTCGGTACGGTGCTTGTCCGTATCGCAAGGGCACTGACGCAGATGTATGTATCGTATCTCGCGGTAAAATACGGGGCGATGGCAAGTGCGGAGCTGTTTCGCGATTACTGGGTGCTGACAGCGGCAGCAGCCACGATCGGCATTGTGATTGCTTATATATCGATCGCGCCCAAAGATATTCCGCATTTCAGCGAGACATCAGAAAACAGGGCACCAAAAGTCAGCTTTGGAGATTATCTGGAAGTATTAAAGAAAAACCGCCCGCTTCAGATGATGATTGTAGCACGGGCTACGGATATGTTTGCGACTACCTGCAAGACAAGTGCGGTTACTTTGATTATATTCGGCATTGTCATCGGCAATTATAATTTGAATGGCGGGTTTGGGCTTTATACTACGATCTGCGGACTGGCAATGATGACTCTGGGCATTGGAACAATCGGGCGAAAGCTTGGCTTGAAAAAGGCGATGCAGGTAGGCAGCTGGGGCGTGCTGGTATTTGATACAGCCGGCATTTTGATCTTTCTTTTGATGGACCCGAAGACCTTGTGCCTGCCGGGATATACCAACGGATATGGTGAAGCATTCAGTGGCTTTTCTGCCTTTACGATTGCATTATTTTTCGTTACGGTAATCGGCGGCGGTTTTCAGATGATTACCAGCTCTATCGTTCCACCTATGATTGCAGATGTCAATGATTATGAAGCCAGCCGCAGCGGAAAATTTATACCGGGCATGGTCGGCACGCTGTTTAGTTTTTTAGATAAGATGATTTCATCATTTGGGCCGATGCTGGTAGGAATCGGGTTTACAGTAATCGGTGCAGTATTTAATCTGATCGCCATGAAATATTATGAGCTGACACCGGACAAGATGAAAGAAATCGAGGAAAAGATTTATCAGATGAGAGAAAAAGGCTGATCAGACATTGAAATACAATTGAACGGGGAGGGAATGCAGTGGAGAAAATTTCTTTAAATACAGGATGGCAGTTTGAAAAGCTGCCCGGCAGATCTATCATGGATATTGGCGCGGGGAATTCGCCGGGGGCAGGGCATACGGGCATGTGTGACCAGGGAAGAGGCTGTTACGTAGACCTGCCGCATACATGGTATCAGGATGATGACCAGTACCGCGGGCTGACTGTCTATAAAAAAACGATATACATAAGTAAATATCAAGGAAAACGCGTGTTTCTGGATATTGAGGGGGCAGGGCATACGGTCAGGGCATTTGCCTCCGGAATCGATCTGGGCATTCATAAGGGCGGGTATTCGCGTGTGCGGTTTGCAGTGCCGAAGGCTTGTATGAATCAGGATGAACTGGAATTGGAGCTTTTTGTAGACAATGGAATAACGGAGGATGTTTCACCTCTGGCAGGGGATTTTACTGTTATGGGAGGGCTGTACCGGGATGTCAGCCTGCTGGTGTGCGGAGAAATACATTTTGATTATACGTATTATGGGACAGATGGTGTGATTGTGCGGGCACATGTGGACGAGAATGGCGACGGGATTCTAAATGTTGAGCCGCATGTCATAGGCAGCGGATTGTGCAGTGAAGCGTCTGTACAGTATACAGTAAAAGAAGTGTCCGGGCGGGTCGCGGCAGAGCATACAGGCTCTGTTTGTGATACGCAGACAATACGCATTCCGGCCGTAAAACTGTGGAACGGAAAGGCCGATGCCGCTCTCTATGAAGTAGATTGCCGTCTGACTAGTGATGGAATCTGCATGGACTTTTTGAAAATTACAACAGGATTTAAGAAAATTTCAATAGACAGCCGGCATGGTTTCTATTTGAACGGGAACAAGACAAAAATACGGGGAGTTGCAAAGCATCAGGATTGCGCAGGCTGTTTTTCGGCAGTAACAGAACTGGAAATAGACAGAGATTTTGCTCTGATAGATGAGATTGGAGCAAATGCAGTCCGCCTGAGCCATTATCAGCATCCGCAGTATACTTATGACTGCTGTGACCAAAAAGGATATCTTGTATGGGCTGAAATCCCTATGCTGAAGATGACAGAGAAGGCGGCTCTTTTGGAAAATGCAAAAATGCAGCTGATGGAATTGATTTTACAAAATATACATCATCCGTCGATCTGCTTTTGGGGTGTGCAGAATGAGATTGCTATGTTTCGGGATGCGCCGTTTGTGCATGAAAATGTAAAAATATTATATCATACTGCAAAGCAGCTGGATCATGAACGGATTGTCGCCTGTGCCAATCTGTACCCGCTGAAAGCGAAAAGCAGGCTGAACCATCTGACCGATCTGGTCGGATATAATTTATATTTCGGTTGGTATTATGGAAAAATGACCGATTACGGAGCCTATCTGGACGAGCTTCATAATGAGCTTGCGGATGTTCCGCTTGGAATCAGCGAATATGGCGTGGATGCTGCGGTATGGCTGCATTCGGAACATCCTTTGGTAAAAGATTACTCTGAGGAATTCCAGTCGCTGTTTCACGAAACTGTTTATCCGCTGCTGGAGTCAAAAGAATATCTATGGGGGAGCTTTATCTGGAACATGTTTGATTTTTCCAGTGCAGGGAGAGACGAAGGAGGGCAGAAATGTATCAACGCAAAAGGTCTGGTTACGTATGACAGGAATATAAAAAAGGATGCATTTTATTATTATAAAGCGAGATGGTCAGATACGCCGTTTCTGCATATATGTGAAAGCCGGTTTGTCAGGCGCTGTCAGGAAAAGATCAATATAAAAGTATATACAAACTATAAATGAGTAAATACCAAATATTGCACAAAATAAAGACACCCGCTGCT